>JAEHDA010000138.1 GCA_016880655.1 Rhodocyclaceae bacterium | reverse complement strand
TGCCTTCCCGCGCCAGGCGCTGCATGCCTGGCGGCTGGCGCTGGTGCATCCGGCGACGGGCGACGAGATGAGTTGGGAATCGCCGCTGCCGGCCGATTTCTCTGCGCTGCTTTCGGGCCTGCGTGGCGTGTCGCCGTGACTGACTTTTTGATTCCCGACTGGCCGGCGCCCGCCAGGGTCAGGGCGCTGGTGACTACGCGGGCGCACGGCAACCTTGCCGACCACGTCGGCGACGAAAAGTCAGCCGTGGCGACACGCCGCGCCGCGCTGCGATTGCACCTTCCCGCGGAGCCGCTTTGGCTCGCTCAGGTGCATGGCAGCCGCTGCGCAGCCGCGGAAACCGCGACGGCGGGTGTCGAGGCGGATGCATCGCTGGCGCGCTCGGCTGGGCGCGTCTGTGCCGTACTCACCGCTGACTGCCTGCCCGTGCTGCTTTGCGACGAGGCCGGCACGGTCGTCGCCGCGGCGCATGCGGGCTGGCGCGGCCTGTTGGCGGGAGTGCTGGAGGAAACGGTGGCGGCAACGGCCGTGCCTGGCGAACGCCTCATGGCGTGGCTGGGACCGGCCATCGGGCCGGCGGCGTTCGAGGTCGGCGACGAGGTGCGTGCCGCCTTCGTCGCTGCGGATGCAGGCGCCGCGATGGCTTTCGTGGCGCGGCCGAACGGCAAGTGGCTGTGCGACCTCTATGCGCTGGCGCGGCGGCGGTTCCTGGCGCTTGGCGTTGCGCGCGTGTTCGGTGGCGGGCGCTGTACCTGCACTGAACAGGATGTTTTCTATTCGTACCGTCGCGAAGGCCGCACGGGGCGCATGGCCAGCCTGATCTGGCTCGTATAATCGGCCGATGACCACGCTCACCTGGATCGTCGCATCGGCCTTCGTCGGCGGAGTGCTCTCCGTCCTCGCCGCATCCCTGTTCGCCTTCAACGCCCGGGTCGGCTGGGTGCCGATGCTGATCAGCTTCGCCATCGGCGCACTGCTCGGTGCGGCCTTCCTCGACGTGCTGCCCGAGGCCATCGTCGCCAGCGGCGATGCCACCGCCACCACCACGATCGTGCTGGCCGGCATTCTCGGTTTCTTCGTGCTAGAAAAACTGGTGCTCTGGCGTCACTGCCACATCGAGTCCTGCGAAGGCCACGAGCCGCATTTCGGCGGCCACGATCATGGCCGCAGCGGATTGATGATTCTGGTCGGCGACACCTTCCACAACTTCGTCGATGGCATCCTGATCGCGGCCGCCTTCATCGAAGACCCGCGGCTAGGCATGGTCACCGCGGTTGCCATCGTCGCCCACGAGATTCCGCAGGAGGTCGGCGATTTCCTGATCCTGCTCCATTCCGGTTATTCGAAGGCGCGGGCGCTTGCCTATAACCTCCTCTCCAGCCTGGCGACCCTGGTGGGCGGCCTGCTGGCCTGGTCGGCGCTGTCGGTTGCGCAGACCGCGATCCCGGCGCTGCTGGCGCTGGCTGCCGCGAACATGATCTACGTGGCGGTCGCCGACCTGATCCCCGGCCTGCACAAGCGGCCGGAACTGCGGGCAACGGTTCAGCAGGTGCTATTGATCGGCGCCGGCGTCGGGGCGATCGTCCTCACGCACCACCTGGTAGGGCTGTTCGGCGTCTCGTAGCCTCCGCCGCCGGATCGGGGCGCCGCTTGACAGGGTCGATGCTGCAACGCAAAATCGCTCGAAATCCGAAGGGAACGCACGGCGCGGAGCGCCGGAAAGGGTAGTGGATGTCGGAGGCTCCTGATTTCGCTGCGGCCATGCAGAAGTGGGCGCAGGCGTGGCAACCGCAGGGTGATGCCCTGGCGGCATTGCAGAACGAATGGCGGCAGCGCCATACGGAACTGTGGCAGGCGATGGTCAATCGGCGCAAGGGCGACCCCTCGCCGACGGTGGCCGCGGCCGAACCCGGCGATCGTCGCTTCGACAACCCGGCCTGGGCCGAAAGCCCGGTGTTCGACTACCTGCGCCAGGCTTACCGGATCAATGCGGAATACCTGAAGAAGGCCGCCGAGGCGGCGCCCGTCGCCGACGGCCAGGCCAAGGACCGGCTGCGCTTCGTGACGCGCCAGGTCGTCGATGCCATGGCGCCGTCCAATTTCGTCGCCACCAATCCGGAGTTCGTGAAGAAGGCCATCGAGACCGATGGCGAAAGCATCACCCAGGGCATCAAGAACCTGATCGCGGACCTGGAAAAGGGCCGCATCTCGATGACCGACGACGCGGCCTTCGAAGTCGGCCGCAACCTGGCCGTTACGCCGGGTGCGGTGGTGTACGAAAACGAGGTCATGCAGCTGATCCAGTATTCGCCGCTGACCGACAAGGTGGCGAGGCGGCCGTTCGTGATGGTGCCGCCCTGCATCAACAAGTACTACATCCTCGACCTGCAACCCGAGAACTCCTACGTGCGCTACGCGGTGGAGCAGGGCAACACCGTGTTCCTGGTCTCGTGGCGCAATCCGAAGGCGGCGCAGGGCCACCTCCGCTGGGACGACTACATCGAGCAGGGCGTGCTGACTGCCTTCAGGGTGGCGAAGGAAATCGGC
>JAEHDA010000017.1 GCA_016880655.1 Rhodocyclaceae bacterium | reverse complement strand
GTTTGACGGCGTGGAACGGCAACTGCTTAAGCAAGGCTACATCGCCCGCGGCGGCCAGATCATCGACGCCACCCTGGTGCCGGCGCCGAAGCAGCACTTCACGAAAGAAGACAAGGAGCAACTCCAGCAGGACGCGATGCCGGCCGACTGGTCGCCCGCCAAGCGGCGGCAGAAAGACCTGGACGCCACCTGGACCAAGAAGCACGGCAAGAGCCATCACGGTTACCGTGAAAGCCCCTAGCCCCATGGCAACACTGGCCCCTCCCGCGCAAAGGCGAGTACCTCAATGAAACCAGCGCGTGGATCAATGAGCGGCGGCGAGCTTCACGACGAAGCCGTGTGTTCTCAGCGCCTTGATCCAGCGAGGGGCATTCTTTTTCACATTCGCCGCTGCGTAATCAATCCCCGAGTCGTGATACGCCTGGCGGCGGGTGAACAGGAACCAAATCGTGCGAATCAGTTTATGCGCGATGGCGACAATGGCCTTCTTGTGGCCGCGCCGCACCACGAGACCGCGGTACTTCTCGCGAAACACCGACGCTGTGCGAATGGCCCCGTTCGCGGCCTCGCACAGCAAATACCGGACCATCGAATTGCCTTTGCGCGTCTTCCCGCTTTTTCGCTTGCCCGCGCTCTCGTGGTTGCCGGGACACAGGGCCGCCCAGGAGGCGAAGCGCTCGGCACTGCCGAAATGGCTGAGGTCGTCGCCGATCTCGATCAGGATCAGCGCCGCGGCGATCTCGCCGATGCCGGGGATCGTCTGCAGCAGGGTCCAGGCGAAGGCGTAGGGCACCATCGCGTCGCGCAGATCGGCGTCGAGCCTGTCGAGTCGGGTTTGCAGTTGCTGCAGGTGTTCGCGAATTTCCCTCAACACCAGGCGATGCCGATCCGACAGATCGCCTTCGAGCGAGGCGAGCAGCGATTCCTTGGGCGCCTTGAGGCGGCCGGCGAGTTTGATCAGTTCGCACGGCGCCCGACCGTCGATCAGGCCATCGACGATGGCGCGCGCGGCCTGGCCGTTGAGGTCGGCGACCAGGCCGCCGAGTTTGATGCCGGCGTCGTCCAGTATCTTGTGCAGCCGGTTGGTCTCGGCCGCCAGATTGGCTTGCACCTTGCGCCGGTAGCGGCTGACCAGGCGCAATTCGCGCAGGTCCTTGGGCGGAATGAAGCTGGGCCGGACCAGGCCGTAGCGGCCCAGTTGGGCGAGCCACTCGCTGTCGGCCACGTCGGTTTTGCGGCCGGGGACATTCTTGACGTGGTGGGCGTTGACCACCCAGATGGCGAGCCCCACTTCTTCGAGTCGGGCGTGAACGCTCTTCCAGTAGATGCCGGTGCTCTCCAGGAGGACGAGTTCGACGCCCGACTCGAAGAGCCAGGCGGCCAATGCCCGGAGGTCGCGCCGGAAGCCGCCGAATTCGCGGCACTGGCGGGTGAGGTTGCCGGTTTGGTCCTCGATGAGGAGCGTGACGACGTGCTTCATGCGATGCACGTCGATGCCGGCCACGCGCTT
>JAEHDA010000137.1 GCA_016880655.1 Rhodocyclaceae bacterium | reverse complement strand
GCCTGTTCGGCGCGCAGGCCGGTGACCCAGGCGCGTCTGCCGTCGAGTGCGCGCTTCAGCGGTTCGACCTTGCGCACGTGGCAGCAAGCCTTGCGGCTGTCGATCGAGTTGTGGAAGCCGTTGATGCCCTGCGCGCCGACGAAGGCCTCGACCAGGTCGTGGCGCGGGGTGTACACCTTGATGCGCCGGGCGTAGTGCCTCTCCGCTTCGGCCAGTACCTCGTAGGTCTCGGCCGGCAGTCGGCCGGTGTCGAGGCTGAACACCTCGATGTCGATGTCGTTGCGCGCGATCAGGTCGAGCAGCACCATGTCCTCGACGCCGAGGCTGGTCGAGAAGGCGGCCGGCGCGAAATCGCGCGCGGCGTGATGCAGGAGGCGTGTCGCCACGGCTGACTTTTGCGCGACGCGCTCGACGAGGGCAATGTCGGCGAGATCGGCGAGGGAATGCGCGGACATGATGGTCTCCATCAGATGGCGCGGCGGCGGAATAGCGGCAGCGGCTCGTTGGCGGCGGATTGGTAGGCCTCGGGGAAAGTTGCCAGCGCGGCAACTGCGGCAGCCAGCGCTTCGACGTCGTCGAGGTCTTCCTTGACCGAGAAGCTGTCGAAGCCGACGCGGTCGAGGAAGAACAACTGGTCCTGGCCGACGTCGCCGAAGGCGCGCAGTTCGCCGCGGTAGCCGTAACGCTCGCGCAGCAGGCGTGCGGTGGAATAGCCGCGACCGTCGGCGAGCTTGGGGAAATGCACCGCGATCAGCGTGAAGTCGTCGAGGTCATCGGCGATGGCTTCCGGACCTTCGCCGGGCGAGAGCCAGATGCCAAGCGGCTCGTGGTGTTCCCAGTTGCGGTGGATCAATTCGTCCTTGCGCGCGCGCCAGACCGCGAGCGGCACCAGCAGCGGCCCGACAGGCAGGCGCACCGAGTGCGGGGTTTCGTTCTCGGCGAGTTGCAGTACCTGCCACTCGTCGTTGGCGATTTGCTGCTGTTTGATGATCTTAGGCATAGCGGACTCTCCTGTTTTCCTCGTGGGATGGGCTTTGGTAAGCGGCGTTGCGGAAGGGCGTGTGGCCCAGGCGCTGCACCGTGTCGATGAAACGTTCTCCTGCGTGTCGTAGATCGAGGTAAGTGGCGATCAGGCGCTCGACGACATTCGTTACTTCGGCGGCGGGCACGGCGGGGCCGATGGCCTGGCCGATCGCGGCGCGAGTGCCCTGATTGCCGCCCAGCGAGACCTGGTACCACTCCTCGCCTTTTTTCTCGACGCCGAGGATGCCGATGTGGCCGAGCGCGTTGTGGCCGCAGCCGTTCATGCAGCCCGAGATGTTGAGTTCGAGTTCGCCGATGTCGTGCAGGTAGTCGAGGTCGTCGAAGCGGTCCTGGATCGCCTGCGCCACGGGGATCGAACGGGCGTTGGCCAGCGCACAGAAATCGCCGCCGGGGCAGGTGATGAGATCAGCCAGCAGGCCGACGGTCGGCGTGGCCAGGCCGGCCGCCTTGGCCAGGTGCCAGACGGTGTAGAGCTCGCGCTGCGGTACATCGGCCAGCACCAGATTCTGTTCATGCGAGACGCGCACTTCGCCGTGGCTGTAGCGGCGGGCGAGGTCGGCGACGGCTTCGAGTTGCTCGGCGGTCGCGTCGCCCGGTGCCACGCCCGGCTTTTTCAGCGACAGCGTCACCGCCGCGTAGCCCGGCACCTTGTGCGTGTGTACGTTGCGCTCGACCCAGCGCACGAACGCCTTGTCCTCGCGCAGGTGGGTCAGGTGGCAGAGGTCGTCGGCCGGCAGGTTCTCGTAGGCGGGCGGCGTGAAGTGGGCAGCAACCCGGGCCAGCTCCGCCTCTGTGAGCGTTTGCGGCCCGTCCTTCAGGTGCTGCCACTCCTCCTCCACTTGCCTTGAAAACTCGCGCACACCGAGAGCCTGGACGAGGATCTTGATGCGTGCCTTGTAAAGGTTGTCGCGGCGGCCGTAGCGGTTGTACACGCGCAGCACGGCTTCGAGATAAGTGAGCAGATGTTGCCACGGTAGGAAGGCATTCGTCTCCTCGCCGATCAGCGGCGTGCGGCCGAGGCCGCCGCCGACGAAGACCCGGAAGCCGGTCGCGCCGTCGCGCTTGGCAAGTTGCAGGCCGACGTCGTGCACACGGATGGCGGCGCGGTCGGTCGTCGAGCCGGAGACGGCGACCTTGAACTTGCGCGGCAGGTAGGCGAACTCCGGATGCAGCGTGCTCCACTGGCGGAGGATCTCTGCGTATGGGCGAGGGTCGGCGATCTCGTCGGCACTGACGCCGGCGAAGTGGTCGGTGGTGACGTTGCGGACCACGTTGCCCGAGGTCTGGATCGCGTGCATCCCGGCATCGGCGAGCTCGGCCAGGATGTCCGGCACCTCCGGCAGCTTCACCCAGTTCAACTGGAAGTTGTGGCGCGTCGTGAAATGGCCGACGCCGCGGTCGTACTTCGCCGCGACGGCGGCCAGCGTATC
>JAEHDA010000136.1 GCA_016880655.1 Rhodocyclaceae bacterium | reverse complement strand
GGCTCGGTGAGGATGCCGGTGCGGAAAATGCGCTTGAGGAGCGGGATCACAGGTCGGCTCCCGAGTACGAGAGGTTGAACGACTTGTTGATGAGCGGGAAATCGGGAACGATGTCCGCCAGCACGGCATGCTCCAGCGCGGGCCAGATCTGCCACGAGGGATCGTGCGGATGGGCGCGGGCGATGCGGCCCTCGTTGTCGAGTTGCACGCCGACGATGACTTCGCCGCGCCAGCCTTCGACGACGCCGAGGCCGTCGGCGTTCGGCACCGGTGCGACTTCGACGCGACCTTCGCCGTCGGGCAGGCCGACGCAGATTTCCCGCAGCAGGCGCAGCGATTCGAACACTTCGTCGAAGCGCACGGCTGCTCGTGCCGCGACGTCGCCGCGCTCGTCGGTGGCCGGGCGCACGCCCAGCGACGCGTAGGGGGCGGGCGGCGTGTAGCCCTGGCGGTAGCAGCGGCCATCGAGGATGATGCCGGTAGTGCGCGCGGCCATGCCGGTGAGCGAGAGTTCGCGCGCCAGCTCGGCTGTGACGATGCCCGTCGTCATGAAGCGGTCCTGCAGGCCGGGGTGTTCGTCGTAGATCGCGCGCAGCGCCTTGACTTCGCGGCCGATGACGTCGCACTGTTCGACGATCGCGCGCAACGCGGGCGGATCGAGGTCGACCGCGACGCCGCCGGGGACGATGCGGTCCATCAGGAATCGGTGGCCAAACAATTGCGCGCTGAGACGCAACCAGTCCTCCTTCAGGCGCATGAACTGGGTGAGGCCGAAGGCGAAGGCGGCGTCGTTGCCAAGCGCACCGAGGTCGCCCAGGTGGTTGGCGACGCGTTCGCGCTCCAGCATCAGGGCGCGCAGCATCTGCGCGCGCCGTGGCACGGCGACACCGCAGGCGGACTCGACCGCGGTGGCGTAGGCCCAGGCATAGGCGCAGGTCGAATCGCCCGAGACGCGGCCGACCTGCCGGGCGCCCGTGGCGAGATCCTGGCCGATCAGGCGGTGCTCGACACCCTTGTGCTGGTAGCCGAGGCGCTGTTCCAGCCGCAGCACCTTTTCGCCGATCACCGAAAAGCGGAAGTGGCCGGGCTCGATGATGCCCGCGTGGATGGGACCGACCGGAATTTCGTGGGCGCCTTCGCCGCCGAGCTGGACGAAGTCGTAGTCGCTGGGCAGGTTCGGGAAGCCTACGCCTACGCCGACTTCGTGCACCGCGTCGTGGCGCAGCGGGCACCAGTTCTCCGGCCAGCCGCCGTGGCGCAGCCAGGGTCGCTGGTCGCCGCCGTCGGGCGCGATGCCGACGAGGTCGCGCGTCGCCCGCTGCATGCGGCTGGCGGTCGGGAAGATGCCGGAAAGGTCGGGGTAGAAGGGGCAGTCGTCGCCGTTGGCCGGCAAGTCGAGGACCACCCAGGCGTGGCCCTGTTCGAGGCCGAACACGCAATGCAACCTGAAGTTGCCGTCGGTGCGACGGCGATCCTCGCCCCAGATCGCGCCGATGCGCCCGTCGGCACGGTGGGCAGCGATGGCGAAGCGCAGCAGATCTTCGCCGCTCCCGGCGCTGCCGCGCCACACCGGGGCGCCAGACCCTTGCTGGAAGGTGAACTCAATGGCTTCGTCGAGCAGCTTCATGATCAGCCCAGCATGCGCGCGGCTTCCTGGAACCAGCGCGTCAGGTAGGGGGGAATCCAGAGGCCCAGCATCAGGACCAGCGCGAGATGCAGGAACACGGGCGT
>JAEHDA010000135.1 GCA_016880655.1 Rhodocyclaceae bacterium | reverse complement strand
CGGATAGCGATCCACGGCATCGGGCAGTTCGACGGTGGCGAGGCGCCGGAAATCGGTGCGGGCGGCCTGGGCCTCGGCGGTCGAGGGTACGTCGCCGTATTCGTCGCGCTCGCCCTTGAGCGGATGGTCGATGTGGCCGGACTCGGGCGGCCAGCCGCGCACCACCGCCCAGTAGGTCTTGCGCACGGCGTGGCGCTCGAACTGTTCGCCCAGTTTGCCGGCCGTCGCCGGGTCGAGGGCGAACAGCATGACCCCGGAGGTGCCCTTGTCGAGCCGGTGCGCGGGATAGACATATTGGCCGATCTGGTCGCGCAACGCCTGGACGAGCATCCGCGTTTCGTGCCGATCGAGGTTGCTGCGATGGACGAGCCAGCCGGACGGCTTGTCGATGGCGATCAGGCTGTCGTCGCGATACAGCACTGTCAGGGGGGCCATGTTGATGGGTATGTGTTCGGTCGGCAAGCACTGTAGACTGCGGCCATGGATCTTGCCAACCCCCTGACCGACGAGGAACTCGACGAGCTCGAAGACTTCCTCCTCTCCCCCGCCGCCGGCGAGGATGCCATGGATGTCTCCATGCTCGACGGCTTCCTCACCGCGCTGGCGATCGGCCCCGAGAACCTGCCGCCGAGCCGGTGGCTGCCGGTCGTCTGGGGCGCCGACATCGCCTGGCAGTCCGAGGCGCAGATGGAACGCATGACCTCGCTGGTCTTGCGCCACGCCAACGACATCCTGTTCTATCTGCGCGACGAGCCGGATACCTTCGAGCCGCTGCTGTACGAGCGGGAGCAGGATGGCCGGGAGGTCCAGGTCATCGACGAATGGTGCACGGGTTTCGTCCGGGGCATGGCGCTCGACGAGGCAGGCTGGCGCCCGCTCATGGATACCGAGGAGGGCGAGGACATGCTCTACCCGATCCTGCTCTACGGCACCGAAGCCGGCTGGCAGGAACTGGAAAAGCATCCCGAGATCGAGCGGCGCCACGACGAATATGTCGCTTCGCTGGGCGAGCGCGTCATGGCGATGATGGAATGGTGGCTGCCGATCCGCAAGACGAAGTCCACGATACGGCGCGACGACCCGAAGGTCGGCCGCAACGACCTGTGCCCCTGCGGCAGCGGCAAGAAGTTCAAGAAGTGCTGCGGCGGCCAAAAAGTCCTGCACTGAGCATACTGCCGCAACGCTCGATCCTGGCTACGGCGCGGCCTTCTTTCCCGACATCACCGCCTTCGCCTCCTCGATGTTGGCGTCGGCCAGCTTGGCATCCATCGAATCGGGCGGGGCGAGCGCGCGCAGCTTCTGCCACTGGGCGATCGCCTGCTTGTGGTCGCCGCGGTCGAAGGCTTCGCTGCCGGACAGCGCCAGCGCCTTGAGGTTCTTGCCGTCGGCGGCCAGCGCGCGCGCCACGATGTCGCGCGCGGTCCGGTCCCATTTGCGATTGTTGGCGACGACGTGGGCGTCGGCCCATTCCGCCAGCAGGCGCGTGTCGACCTTGCCGAGCGTGGCCGCCTTGGTGAACGCCTGGTCGGCTTCCTTGTGCTGGCGCAGCTCGACATAGGTCTGCGCGAGCAGTGCCCAGCCCTCGCCGTTGGTCGGGTCCTTGGCCAGCTTTTCGGCCAGGCGCATCGACATCGCCTTCAGGTCGCCGCCGCTGTTGGCCTTCTGCGGCGTGCCGGCGGGCGCGGGTGCGGCGGCTGGCATCATGGGTGGCATGGTGGTGCGGGCAGTGCCGGAGCCGCCGGTCCAGAAGTAGACCCCCGGGGCAACGGCCAAGACCACGATGGCGAGCGCCCACGGCCACCAGGCATTCCGCTTTGCCGCGGCATCTCCCGCCAGCAGGTCCGCGTGGAGGGCGGCCTGGCGGCGTTCGAATTCCTCGGCATCGATCCGGCCTTCGGCTCTTGCCAGCAGCAATTCGCGCAGGGCCTTGCTGATATCGGTCACTTGTCTTGCTCCGTTGGAAAAGTCAGTGGTGGCGACACGCCGGTCCGGGAAGGAAGCCTAGCGCAGATCGAGGCGGTAGCCGATGAACATGTACTTGCGGTTGGAACGCTCGGTGAGCGTGGGTCCGTCGGTCTTGACGTTCTCCTGGCCCGCTTCGGCCTCGATGGTGGCCGGATCCCAGCGATAGCCGATCTTGAGCGAAGGCGAGGTGCGTACCTGCTTCTGCTGCTGGTCGTCCTTCTGCGTGTAGTAGCGAAGGTTCAGGTCCAGCCGCCAGGCGTCGCCGTACAGGAAGACATAATTGCCCCCCAGCGCCTGGCCGTTGTAGGTGGCGCCCTTGATGTAGCTGGTGTTGACCACGCCGACGTCGTTCGTCGCCACCAGGTTGTTGCCGATCGCCTGCACGCTGACGACGTGGTTGGTGCCGGAGCCGGGCATGGCCGCCGTAGTGGCGGTCGCCCGGGTGGCGGAGATGGCCGCCGCGCGGTAATCGGCGCCGAGCAGCCAGCGCGGCGACCACGGGTGGGTCAGGCCGACGGCGATCATGTCCGACGTGGCGGTGAGCGCCTTGGCATCCGCGCGCACCTGCTGAAGGCCCATGGTGGTGATGGCATCCTTGATCGACATGCCGCCGAGGCCTTGCAGCGCATTGGTCAGGCTGTAGGGGGGCGATTTGCGATGGTCGATGTAGGTGAAGTAGTTGGTGCCTTCGTCGCTGCGGTAATTGCCTTGCAGCATCGCGATATTGACGCCCTTGTACAGGGTGTCGTAGTCGAGCATGCCGTAGAGCGTGGAGTGCATGTCGAAGTAGCGCGTTTCCAGTCCCACCGCCTGGCGGTTCAGCACCCCGTCCAGATGTTGCTGTAGGGCGTAGACGCCGCCGCCGAATTCATCCGGCTGCGGCTGCATGTCGAGGCTGACGCCGTAGAAGTCCTTCTTGTACGGCGACATGAATTCCACCGCATTGCCGGCGACGCCATTGACGCGCCAGCGGTCGGCGAAGCTGTAGCCGACGTTGAGGCCGTCGAAGCGATCCAGGACGCCGCCGCCGGTCGGCGTCTGGCGGCCGGCGCGGAGGAAGTAGCCGATCTGCTTGTCGGACTGCTCGACGTACGCCGAATAGAGGCGGTTGTAGCTGCGCGACCTGTTCAGGTAGTTCTGGGTGTCGGTATCCCGCACCACGATCCGCGTATCGGTAATGCCGTCGCGCCGGCGGGCATTGAGGTCGACGGTGGAGATCAGGGCGTCCTGGTCGGTAAGCGACAGCTCGTCGGTGGTGAAGGTCAGCAGCCCGGGCGGCGGCGGCGTGGTGATTTCGATGTGCGACTTGCCGGTGTAGTAGTACTGCGCGAAGCTGCCATATACGCTCCATTCGGCCGGTCCCCGCTGGAGGGGGCGGCTGCGCGCCTGCGCGCGCGGCGCGGTCTTGGGCAGCGCGGCGAGGCGTTCCTTGACGCGCGTCGCGTCGGCGCCGTTCGGGTACAGCTTGAGGTAGAGCTCGTACTCGGCCCGCGCCTTGGCGATCTCGCCGTTCATTTCGCGCACGTCGCCGATCAGCGCCTGGGCGGCTTCGGTCTGGCTGTTGGTCGGCAGGCCGAGGGTGCGGTTGAGGCGGTTGATGGCGCGCGCGATGTCCTTGTCGGCGAGCGCCTTGCGGGCGTCGTCCATGAAGCCCTTGGCCATCGACTCGACCTGCTCGGTCGTCAGGACGGGAACGGTCGACGCGGTGTCGGGCGGCGCAGATTCGGCGGCCGGTGCGGGCGGTACCTGCGGCGGCGGTGCGGCCGGCGGCATGGTCTGAGTCACGGCAGGCGGTTGCACCGGGGCCTGCTCCACCTTCGGCTTGGGCTGCGGGGGCAGTGCGCGAATCTCGGCAACCACGTCGCGCGCGCCGCGAAGGGTCGGAACGACGATCACGATGCTGCGACCGTCGGGCGCCGGACGGACGGTCCACTCGGTTTCCTGCGCGAAGCGGATCGACACCGCGTTGCCGAGGTGCGGGTACAGCACCTTGAACGACGGCACCAGGTCGGTCTCCGGCGCAGCCAGGGTTTCCGCTGTAGCCTCGGACTCGGGCGCAGGGGCGTTGATCGGCTTGATGAAAATGTTCAGTTCCTTGCCCTTGCCCGGCGGCGCGTGGCGCTGGTACTGAACCTGTACGGCGAAGTCGATGCGGATCTCGGCTACCCCGTTGATGCGGCTGACTTCGATGCGATCGAAAATCTGGGCGGACGCTGTGGCGGGCGCGAAGCACAGGCAGGCGCACGATAAGGCCGCCCACCCGGAATGATCGTTTCTGAATGGCATTGTCGGTTAGAAGCCCCTGACGGTATGGCAGCCCGAGTTGTCGCAGGAGTTGGGGGCCTTCCGCGCCGTCGTCGTGTGCTTGCTGGGCGTCCGTCCCTGCAAGCCGTAGGGGTTGCCGTTCTCGTGGCAGATCGCGCACGTGCCCTTGTACTGCGACGCACTGGTGAAGACCGTCGAGTGGAGCCGGACGCCGGCGAAACTGGTGTAATTCTTGTGGCAGGCGTCGCACGACGCCCAGTTAACGGTCACGGCGGTCGTCGGGATGTGGTTGCCCGGCTTGATCACGATGTCCGTGTAGGGCGCCGAGTGGCAGGTGGTGCAGGTGCCGGCGGCGACGCCGGTATGCGCGTACGGCGTGATCAGCGGCAGCCAGGCGCTGGTACGGTGGCAATTGCTACAGGTGAAGGACGTCGGGATGTGGCTGGCCGGCTTGACGTCGATGTTCGTGTAGCCCGCGCTGTGGCAGGTGGCGCAGGTGCCCGCCGCGACGCCGCTGTGCGAATAGGGTGTCAGCAGCGGCAACCAGGCCGTGGTCCGGTGGCAGGCGTCGCACGATGTCGTGGTCGGAATGTGAGCGGCCGGTTTGCCGACGGCGTTGGTGCCGTTGTGGCAGGAGCCGCAAGTGCCGACCGCCACGCCGGAGTGCGAGAAGCTGGTCGGCTTCCATGCCGTGGTCGTGTGGCAGACGTCGCACGACTGCGTGGTGGCGATATGCGTCGCCGTCTTGGCTTGGGCATTGACCGTAGTGTATGAGCCGTTGTGGCAGGTGGCGCATTGGCCGTTGGTCCCGGTGTGGCTCATCGCAGCCGGCGCGAAAGCGGTGAAATTCGTGTGGCAGGTGTCGCATGCCCCGGCGGTTGGAACGTGATTGGTCGGCTTCGGCAGGCCGCTGCCGCCACTCTTGTGGCAGTTCGCGCAGCTGTGGTTGCCGATGACGACGGGCGGTGCGGCGAGCGCGTGATTGAAGGTCGCGGTGGTCCAGGTCGTGGTGGACGCGTGGCAGCCACTGCTGTCGCACTGCGCGTTCGTGGCAACGTGCGTGGCGGACTTGGCCTGGGCATTCTGTGCCAGGTAGGCGCCGTTGTGGCAGGTCGAGCATTGGCCGTTGAGGCCCGTGTGGCTCATCGCGGCCGGCCGGAAGGCGACGTAGTTCTTGTGGCAGGTGTCGCATTGCCGTGCGTCGGGGATGTGGCCGGCGTTCTTGCCGAGTGCGGTCACGCCGTTGTGGCAGGTCGAGCAGCGCCCCGTGGCCGTGCCGTCGTGCGCGTAGCTGGCCGGCTTCCAGACGGTCGTGATGTGGCAGGTGTCGCACTGGGCGGTGGTGATGACGTGCGCAGCCGGCTTGCCGAGTGCGGACACGCCGTTGTGGCAGGTCGAGCAGCGTCCGACCGTGGTCGCATCGTGCGCGAAGGTGGCGGGTTTCCAGGCGGTGCTGGTGTGGCAGGTGTCGCACTGGGCGGCCGTGACGATGTGCGTGGAGGGCTTGACCTGTGCGCCCTGCGTTCCGGCCGACAGGTAGGCGCCGTTGTGGCAGGTCGAGCAGGTGCCCGCGGTGCCCGTATGGTTCATCGATGCGGGCTTGAAGGCGACGAAGTTGGTGTGGCAACTGTCGCACTGCGTGCTGGTCGGAATGTGGCTGGTCGGTTTGGCCAGCGCGCCCTGCGTTCCCACGGCCAGATAGGTTCCGTTGTGGCAAGTCGCGCAGGTACCGGCCGTGCCCGTGTGGTTCATGAATGCCGGGCGGAAGGCGCTGAAGTTGGTGTGGCAGGTATCGCAGGCCCCCGACGTCGGGATGTGATTGGTCGGCTTTGGCAAGCCGGTGCCGCCCGATCTGTGGCAATTGGCGCAGGTGTGGTTGCCGATGACGACCGGCGGGGTGAATAGCGCGTGGTCGGTGGTGACCGTTGCCCAGGTGACGGTCGACAGGTGGCAGGTATCGCACTGCGCCGTGGTGACCGTATGCGTTGCCGACTTGGCCTGGGCGTTTTCGCTCAGGTAGGCGCCGTTGTGGCAGGTCGAGCACTGGCCGTTGAGGCCGGTGTGGTTCATGGTGCGGACAAGGAAGCTGGTCGTGCCGGTGTGGCAGGTGTCGCATTGCCGATTGTCCGGGATGTGGCTGGCGCCCTTGCCGAGCGCAGTGGTCCCGTTGTGGCAGGTCGAGCACTTGCCGGTTGCCGTCGCGTCGTGGCGGTAGGTCGCCGGGAGCCAGCCCGCCGTCGTATGGCAGCTGTCGCACTGTGTCGTGGTGGTGACGTGCGTCGATGGTTTGGCGAGCGCGCCGATCCCGGCGAAGCTGCCGCTGTGGCAGGTCGAACAGGTACCCGTCGTGCCGGTGTGGTTCATCGTCGCGGGCTTGAAGGCGATGAAATTGGTGTGGCAGCTGTCGCACTGGACGCCGGTCGGAATGTGCGACGTCGGCTTGGACAGCGCACCCTGGGTGCCCATGGCCAGATAGGCGCCGTTGTGGCAGGACGAGCACTGGCCGCTGGTCCCGGTGTGGTTCATGTTCGCCGGCTTGAAGGCGATGAAGTTGGTGTGGCAGGTATCGCAGGCAGCCGAGGTCGGGATGTGGTTGGTCGGCTTCGGCAGGCCGCTGCCGCCGGCTTTGTGGCAATTGGCACAGGTGTGGTCGCCGATGACCACGGGCGGCGTGGCCAAGGTGTGGTTGAAGGTGGCCGTCGCCCAGGTAGTGGTCGAGCTGTGGCAGGAGTCGCACTGCTGCGTGGTCGCCACGTGACTGGCCGACTTGGTCTGGGCGTTCTGGCCGACGTAGGCGCCGCTGTGGCAGGTCGAGCACTGTCCGGCCAACCCCGAATGGTTCATGGTCACGGAACGGAACGTGATCATGCTGTTATGGCAGGTGTCGCACTGGCGGATGTCCGGAATATGGCCGGCTGATTTGCCGGTCGCCGAAACGCCGTTGTGGCAGGTCGAGCAGGTGCCGGTTGCGCTGGCGGCGTGCGTATAGCTGACCGGCTTCCACGCCGTCGTCATGTGGCAGCCATCGCACTGCGCAGTGGTGGAGATGTGCGTCGCCGGCTTCGCCAGCGCCCCTTGCCTGCCGACGGAAACGTAGGTGCCGCTGTGGCAGCTCGAGCACTGGCCCGCGGTGCCGGCGTGATTCATGTAGGCCGGCTGGAAGGCCAGGAAGTTCTGGTGGCAGGTGTCGCACGCGGCGGTGGTCGGAATGTGCGTGGTCGGCATCGGCAAGCCGGTGCCGCCGCTCCGGTGGCAGGTTGTGCAGGTGTGGTCGCCGATGGTCACCGGCGGCGTGAATTGCGTGTGGTCGACCTGAACCGTTGCCCAGGTCACGGTCGACTTGTGACAGGTGTCGCACTGGGCGGTCGTGACGGTATGCGTCGCCGATTTGGCCTGCGCGTTGGCTGCCAGGTAGGAGCCGTTGTGGCAGGTGGAGCAGAGGCTGGCCAAGCCGGTGTGATCCATCGTCCGGACCGAGAAGCTTGCCGTGCTGGTGTGGCAGGTATCGCACTGACGGTTGTCCGGGATGTGGGTGGCGCCTTTGCCTGTCGCGGTGACGCCGTTGTGGCAAAGCGAGCAGCGCCGCGCAGCCAGCGCGTCATGGACGTAGGTGGCCGGCTTCCAGGCTGCGGCGGTGTGGCAGGTGTCGCACTGGGCGGTCGTCGACAGGTGGGTGGCCGGTTTGGCCAGCGCGCCTTGCGTGCCGATGGCGACGTAAGCGCCGCTGTGGCAGGTCGCGCACTGGCCGGCGGTGCCGTCGTGACTCATCACCGCAGGACGGAACGCGACGAAATTGGTGTGGCAGTTGTCGCAGGCGTTGACCGTCGGGATATGGTTGGTGGGTTTGGGCAGGCCGCTGCCGCCCGACTTGTGGCAGTTGGCGCAGGTATGGTCGCCGACGATTACGGCCGGCGAAGCCAGCGCGTGGTTGAAAGTGGCGGTGGCCCATGTCACGGTGGACGTGTGGCAGGCATCGCACTGCTGGGTGGTGGCGACGTGACTGGCGGATTTCGCCTGGGCGTTCTGGCCCAGATAGGAACCGCTGTGACAGGTCGAACACTGTCCGGCCAGCCCGGTATGGTTCATGGTGCGCGCGAGGAAGCTGGTCGTGCCGGTGTGGCAGGTGTCGCACTGTGCGGCGGTCGGAATATGCGACCGCGATTTGCCGGTGGCGGTGGCGCCGTTGTGGCAGGTCGAGCACCGCCCGGCCATCGAGGCGTCGTGCGGGAAACTGGCCGGCTTCCACAGGATCGTGGTGTGGCAGGTGTCGCACGAAGCGGTCGTGGCGACGTGGTTGGCCGGCTTTCCGGTTGCGCCGATGCCGTTGTGGCAGGTGGCGCAGGTTCCCGCCGCCACGCCGTCATGGTTGTAGGTCGTCCCGGTCCAGGTCAGCGTGTTGTGGCAGGTGTCGCACGAGGCGATGGTGGCGACGTGCTGCGTCGGTTTGCCGGCTGCGAAGGTGCCGTTATGGCAGGTCAGGCAGGTACCCTTGGTGACGCCCTGGTGGCGGTAGATGACGACATTCCATGCCGCAGCCCGGTGGCAGACGTCGCAGGGTTGTGTGGTGGGCATGTGCCGGACCGGGAACTGGGTCGCGGTCGGTCGGCTGGCATTGCGGTGACAGGAGGCGCAGTCGCGGGGCGTGCCGCGGAAAACGCCCTGGATGTGGCAGGACTCGCAACGTGCCAGTGCGTGCTGGCCGCCCAGCGAGAATCCGGTTGAGGCATGGTCGAACGACTGTGACGGATCCGCACCCGCCCCCTGGGCGAACGCCGCTGCGCAGGCAAGTGCCAGCCACGCGAGTACCAGCCCGCAAATGGTGCGAACCGGAATTACGCGCATGCAAAGATACCGCGCAGAATCGAGATCCAAGGCAGGCAGCCCGACACGAATTCCCCCGTCTGTTGTCGGTCCGGATATCAGGTGAGCCTCGATATCCCGGCGTCATGAAATTGGCGATACCGCCAATTTCCCCATATTCCTGCCGGATTATCAGGCACAGCCCCGCAGGTTCCGCTTAAGCGAACCTTAACTGTGGGTATCGAGGGGTGGGCCGATGTCGTTCAGTAACGACAACGATTCCCTAACGCCATGAACATGAATATGTTTCATGCACGCGCTATCAATAATGCGGCTGAAATGACCGATTATCGCTAGCGCCGGATCTTTTTCCATGTATCCGTGAAGTGGCAGACCTCGCACTGGGGACCGAAGCCGCCGTTATGGACATCTTCCCGGTCGTGACAGGAAACGCAAGTCCGGCTCAGCTTCGGGATGGCGTTCCGCTTCGCCGGCGGATGGTCCGGCAGCTTGTGGCAGGCGTAGCACTCCGCTTTGGCGTGCGCGCCGTCGATGCGGAATCGCGTCGCCTTGTCATGATCGAAGTCCCAGCTCTTCCAGGTGCGGCTGCCGTGGCAGCTCTCGCACTTGTTGCCGAAGACGCCCTTGTGTACATCTTCCTTTTCGTGGCAGCCGATGCATTCCCGCGGTGCCTCGCGGAACGCGGCAGTCTTGTGGCATTTCTTGCACTCGGCCCGCGCGTGGCTGCCCGCCAGCGGGAAGCGTGAACGGTTGTGATCGAATTTCTCCACTTTCCAGTCGCGCTCCGAATGACAGGTCTCGCAGCGATTGCCCAACTGACCCTTGTGGCCCTTCTCCTGGTCATCCTTGCGGTGGCAGGTGATGCAGTCCGTCTTGAGCTTTTGCACATATAGCTGCTCGGTGTGGCAGTTGGCGCATTTCGCTTCGCGATGCTTGCCCTTCAGGAGGTACTTGGTGTCGAGGTCGTGGTCGAAGTAGGACTTCTTCCATTCCTTCTTCGGTGTGTGGCAGGTATCGCACTTCTCGCCGAACTTGCCCTTGTGCCCCTTCTCGTCGTCCTCCTTGCGGTGGCATTCGAAACACCGGGTCGGCAGCTTCTCGATCTTCTTCTGGCCCGGCAGCGGCTTCAGGCCCGACTTGTGGCAGTTTTCGCACTTGGTGGTCCTGTGCTTGCCCTCGAGCGGATACTTGGTGTCCTTGTCGTGATCGAAGCTGGTCTTCTTCCAGCTCCGTTCGTCGTGGCAGGACTCGCACTTCTCGCCCAGGCTGCCCTTGTGACCCTTGTCGTCATCGTCCTTCTTGTGGCAGGCCAGACACTTGGTCTGTAGTTTCTCGGTGAACAGGTTCCCTCTGTGGCATTCGGTGCATTTGGTCTCGTGGTGCTTGCCCTTCAGCCGGTACTTGGTGTCCCGGTCGTGGTCGAACAGCGACTCCTTCCAGTCGGCCGCGTTGTGGCACTTCTCGCACTTCTGCCCGAACTTGCCGCGGTGGCCGCCATCCTTGGTCTGGTCATCCTTCTTGTGGCAGGAATAGCAGTCTTTCGGCGTGTCCTTGTACTTGCCATCGATGTGGCACTCCTTGCACGTGGTTTCCCTGTGCTTGTCGAGGAGCTTGAATTTCGTCTTCTTGTCGTGGTCGAAGCGGGTCTCCTTCCACTTCACGTCGTCGTGGCAGTCCTCGCACTTCTTGCCCAGGCCGCCCTTGTGGCCCTTCTCGCCGTCATCGTCCTTCTTGTGGCAGGAATAGCAGTCCGACGGCGTTTCGCGGAACTTCTGCTTCGGCTTGTGGCAGTCGTCGCAGCCGTTCCTGGTTTCCTTGTGTCCGCCGCGCAGGCGGAAATTGGTGCGATCGTGATTGAACTTCTTCTTGTCGATCTCCGCGATTTGCGCACCCCGACCCTTGTGCTCAGTGTGGCAGGCCCGGCAGGTGGTGTCGTCAAGACGCCCGTGCAGGCGGGTCTTGTTTCGGATGTCGGTCGCGGTGTCCTTGTGGCAGTCGAGGCATAACCGGGTCTGCGCCTCCTTGTCGAAGCGCTTGTGGCACTTGTCGCACTGCTGTTCGTACTTTGCGTGTCCGGTAATGACGGCGCCAGGCATCAGCGCCTTTTCCACGTCGGCCACCTGCGCGACCGCCATGAGCGGCACTGCCAGGGCGAGCAGGGCGGCGAGGCGACATGACGCGTCAATACATGTGGACGGCAATGACATGCACGATTCCGCTGACGAGCAGCAAGTAGAGGAACGGCACGTGCAGGACATGCCACAACGAGAACAGGCGCTCCCAGCTGGAAAGCTGGGCCGCTTCGCAGATGGCATCGACGAACGCGTCGCATTTCTGCTTCGCCAGTTGGTAAGCAAGGATGCGCTGATGGCGGGTCAGGCGATTCTCGCGCTTGGCCTTGATCAGCGCCTTCTTGATGCCGTCGCGGACGCTCAGCGACAGCCGGTGTCCCCGCGACTTGAGCGTCGCGAAGCGCCACAGGCGCTTCCAGAGGCTCGGCTCGTGCGCAAAGGCGGAAGTGCGGAATTCCGCCAATTGGGCCCGGATCTGCGGATACTCGCCAAAGATGGAGCGCACGTCTTCGGCGCTCTGCTTCAGATCTTCCTCGGCATCGCGCATGCTCAGATGCTGACCGTACATGCCCCTGTGGATATGCCGGTAAAGGAAGCGTCCGACCAGTCCGCTGGCGGCGACTAGGATCATCGCATAGAGCGCGACGCGGCCGTTCATCGATCCGATCCGGAAGGTCGAGTGGAACAGCACCAGCAGCGGTCCGAAGATTCCGGCCATCTGGTGGTAGCGAAACCAGGCTTGCATGGAGCCGAGGCGATCCATGAGTCGCGTGCGCTTGCGCACCGGGTAGAGCAGCAAGCTCAGCATCATGAGGCCGCCGACCAGCCCGAGGTTGTAGCCGATGTCGTCGCCAGCCTTGAATACGCCGCCTGACGCGACAAGCCACGCAAAGAACGACAACAGCCCCGCCAGGAGGCCGAGGCCGATGCGCCACGACCAGCGCAAGGCATTTTCGGCGCGGGAATTGACCGGGCCCTGCGCCGGGATTTCCGTCATCGGGCCAAGATTGGGCGAGCCAAACATGGGATTCTGATCAATGTTGGGGCGGTCGGGCGTAAGCGCTTTGGAGGTCATGATAGCCCACGTCTTCCGACGAAAAATTAGGATGAACTTAAGCTATTACAATCAGCGCCGGGCTCCGGCCTTGTCTCTCTCGGGCGACATGGTTGCTTGTCGGGGTGTGCGGGCGAGGATGTCAGGTGCGTAACGGGGGAACATGAACGATCTTTACTACTACCTGGTTCCTGCGATCTTCGTCCTGGTCGTCGTCGTCCGCCACGTGCGGAACAAGAACCGGCGACATGCGGCGGCCGCGGAAGTCCTGGACGAAGCCATCAAGTCGGGGCTGACCGAGCCGCCCAGCCTGCATCCGGTCATTGACCCGATCGTCTGTTGCGGGTCGGGCGCATGCGTCAGCGCCTGTCCGGAAAAGGCGCTCGGCATCATCAACCACAAGGCGGTACTGATCAATCCGGCGCATTGCATCGGTCACGGCGCCTGCGCGCCGGCTTGCCCGGTCGGTGCCATCAAGCTGGTGTTCGGCACCGAGCGCCGCGGCATCGACATTCCGTACGTCAAACCCAACTTCGAAACCAATGTTCCCGGCATCTACATCGCAGGCGAACTGGGCGGCATGGGTCTGGTGCGCAAGGCGGCCGACCAGGGGCGGCAGGCCATCGAGTCGATTGCCAAGTCGCGTGGCGATGGCAAGCAACTGGATGTGGTCATCGTCGGCGCCGGCCCGGCCGGGCTGGCCGCCACGCTCGGCGCAATGGAGAAGAAGCTGCGTTCCGTCACGCTGGAACAGGAGGAGTCGCTCGGCGGCACCGTCTATCACTATCCGCGCAACAAGATCGTCATGACCCAGCCGGTCGTGCTGCCGCTGGTCGGCAAGGCCAAGCTGGGCGAGATCGCCAAGGAGGATCTGCTGGCGTTCTGGCAGGGCATCGTCGACCGCGTCGGGATGAGGCTCAACTTCAACGAACGGGTCGAGCAGGTGAGCGCCGCCGAGGGCGGCTATGTCGTCAAGTCGAACCGCGCCGAATACCGTACCCGCAACGTGTTGCTGGCCATCGGCAGGCGCGGCACGCCGCGCAAGCTTGGCGTGCCCGGCGAGGAGTCGCCGAAGGTGGTCTATCGATTGGTCGATCCGGAACAGTACAGCGGCAAGAAGGTGCTCGTCGTCGGTGGTGGTGACAGCGCCATCGAGGCGGCGGTCGCGACCGCGGAGCAGCCGGGCACCAAGGTGGTTCTTTCCTACCGCGGCGACGCGTTCGGTCGCGTCAAGCAGAAGAATCGCGAGCGCATGGAGGAAGCGGAAAGGGCCGGTCGGCTGACCGTGCTGCTATCTTCAACAGTTTCGAAGATCGAGACCGGCCACGTTCATCTCGATCACGATGGCAAGGTCGTATGCCATGAAAACGATGGCGTGATCGTCTGTGCGGGCGGCATCCTGCCGACCGGGATGCTCAAGGACATGGGCATCAAGGTCGAGACCAAGCACGGCACCGAATAGCGCAGCGCCGGGCTTGCCCTTGTAGTCGGACATCCTGAGCCCCTTGATCTCGTCGTTGCCATATTGCTTTCGGAATACCTATAATCGCCGCGGAGTCGCCGACCGGCGGCAATCGTGGAGAGCTGGAATGGCGACGATGCGGGGAAGAATGTTGTTGCTGGCCGGCGTTGCCGGCGTCGTGGCCCTGGCGACCGGCATGGCCGGCATAGTCGGCATGAAGGCGCTCGACGCCACCGTCGAGGCGAAGAATCTCGAAACCCGGCACCATACCGATGCCCTGGAGGCGATCGACGCGGCGCATCTTGCCTACAAGAACCAGATCCAGGCCTTCAAGAACATCCTGGTTCGCGGCAACGACCAGGCCAAGCTTGATCAATACGCCAGCGAGTTCGCCAAGCTCGACCAGACTGTCCAGAAGAACCTGTCGGATGCCCGGCACTCCGCGGAGAAGGGGGGCTTGCCGGCCGAGGTGCTTAAACTGATCGAGGCGACACAGCGCGAGCACAAGACGCTGACCGAGGCCTATGGCGCGGGAATCAAGCAGTTCAACATTGCCGATCCCAATGCCGGAAAGGTGGTCGACAAACTGGTCGCGGGCAAGGACCGGGCCGCGAGCAAGGTGCTGCTGGAGCTACAGGATGCAATGCGCAAGGAATTGACGGAGGCGTTCGAGCAACAGGAGTTGGCCGTCCGGAACACCTACGAGCGCACGCGCAACATCGTAGTCGCCTTGGTCATGGCGGGGCAGGTGGTGGTGCTGGTCGTGTCGCTGTGGATCACGCGCGGGGTGCTGGCGACCCTTGGCGGCGAGCCGGCGCTGGCCACGTCCGTGGTGCAGCGCATCGCCTCGGGCGACCTGCGGCCGAGCGCCGAGTTGCAGGGGGCCATGCATACGTCCATGACGGAAGGCAGCCTGCTGGCCGGGGTGTGTCGCATGCGCCAGGAGGTGAGTAACATGGTGGCCCAGATCCACGCCAGCAGTGATCAGCTCGCGGAGGCTGCGCATCACATGGCGCAACAGGCCACCGATGTGGCGCGCAGCAATGCCCAGCAGGGCGAGGCGGTGGCCAGCATGGCGGCGGCGATGGAGGAAATGGCCACCAGCATCGCCCAGGTCGCCGACAACGCGGCGGATGCCCAGCAGAACGCCGGCGAGGCGGGACGGCTGTCCGGCGAAGGCACCCAAGTAATTCGCGATGCCACCGACGAAATGCGTGCCATCGCAGATGTCGTGCAGCAGGCTACGGGGCAGATTCACGAGCTCGAGGATAAGTCGAGCCGGATTTCCGCGATCGTTTCGGTCATCAACGAAATCGCCGAGCAGACCAATCTGCTGGCGCTCAATGCGGCCATCGAGGCTGCCCGCGCCGGCGAGCAGGGGCGTGGCTTCGCCGTCGTTGCGGATGAGGTGCGCAAACTGGCCGAGCGGACAGCCAATTCCACGAAGGAGATCGGCACCATGATCGCGGCGGTCCGCCAGGGTACGGCGAGCGCGGTGGCGGCAATGAACGTCGGCAACGGGCGCGTCGGCGCCGGCGTCGAAAAGGCCGGCAAGGCTGCGGACGCCATTGGCCACATCAAGGGCGGCAGCGACGTGGTCCTGCACGCGGTGGAAGACATCACCGCGGCGCTGGCGGAGCAGCGCTCCACCACCGACGACGTGGCGCGCAGCGTCGAATCGGTTGCGCGGATGAATGAACAGAACATCCGCGCCGTGGATGCCGTGGCCGCCGCAGCGAGTCAGGTCGAGAGCATCGCCCGTCGGCTCAAGGACGACGCCCGGCGCTTCCAGGTGAGCTGATTGCCCTAGAAGGTCGGCAGCTGCTCGAAACTGTCGTAGTCGCCGCTGCCGAGTTCCACGGCGACATGCGCCACTTCCGCGCCGGCCGGGCCGTGGCGGGCCCAATCGATCATCGCCGCCACGGCCTCGGCGCTGCCGGCGACCGTTGCCTCGACGCCGCCGTCGCGGCGGTTGCGCACCCAGCCCGTGACGTCGAGACGCCGTGCTGCCATGACCATGCCGTAGCGGTAGCCGACGCCCTGCACCAGGCCGGTGATGACCAGGCGGCGGACTTCGCTCACTTGACCTTCATGCCCGGCGTTGCGCCGGAATCCGGCGAGAGCAGGAACAGGCCGGGCGCCTGGCCATCGGCATCGGAAGCGGCGAGCACCATGCCCTCGCTCATGCCGAACTTCATCTTGCGCGGGGCCAGGTTGGCGACCATCACGGTCAGGCGGCCGATCAGTGTGGCCGGATCGTAAGCCGACTTGATGCCGGCGAAGACCTGACGCGTACCGAGCGGGCCGACGTCGAGCGTGAGCTTCAGGAGCTTCTCCGCACCGTCGACGTGTTCCGCATTGGCGATGCGGGCGATGCGCAGGTCGACCTTGCCGAAGTCGTCGATGGAAATGCTCGGCGTGTCGCCATGGCTGACTTTTGCCGTGCTGGCGACATCGGCCTGGTGCTCGGCGTGGCGCTGCTGCGATTGCTGCTCGGGTGCGGGCGCCAGGCTCTCGCGGTTGGCGGCGATCAGTGCATCGATCTGCTTCTGGTCGACGCGCTGCATCAGGTGCTGGTAGGCGTTGACGCGGTGCGGGGTGTCGGCGAGGTCGCTCCACTGGAAGTCGCGCGGCATGCCGAACAGCTCGCGGGCGACGCGGCCGGTCAGCGCCGGCAACACCGGGCGCAGCAGGATCGACAAGACGTAGAAACCGTGCAGCGCGCGCGAGCAGATGTCGTGCAACTGGATGCGCTTCGTGTCGTCCTTGGCCAGGTTCCATGGCTCGGCGACGGCGATCTCGCCGTTGAGGCGGTCGGCGATGGCCATGATGTCGCGCAGCGCGCGGCTGTAGTCGCGGGCTTCATACGAGGTCGCTACCGTCTTGCCGCTGTCCAGTGCATCCTCGACCAGCGCATTGACGTTGCCGTAGGCGAGCTTGCCGTCGAACAGCTTGGCCAGGAAGCCGGCACAGCGGCTGGCGATGTTGATGTACTTGCCGACCAGGTCGCTGTTCACCCGGGCGATGAAGTCAGCCAGGTTGAGGTCGATGTCCTCCATCGTGCCGTTCAGCTTGGCGGCGAAGTAGTAGCGCAGCCACTCCGGGTTGAGTTTCTCCGTGAGATAGCTCTCGGCGGTGATGAAGGTGCCGCGCGACTTGCTCATCTTGGCGCCGTCGACGGTCAGGAAGCCGTGGGGGAAGACGGCGGTCGGCGTGCGGTAGCCGGCGTGCTCCAGCTCGGCGGGCCAGAACAGCGCATGGAAGTAGAGGATGTCCTTGCCGATGAAGTGGTAGAGCTCGGTCTGCGAATCTATGTTCCAGTATTCGTCGAAATCGAGGCCCAGCTTGCCGCAGAGATTCTTGAACGAGCCCATGTAGCCGATCGGCGCGTCGAGCCAGACGTAGAAGTACTTGCCCGTATTCCTGTTCCCGTGTTCATCCGGAATCTCGAAACCGAAGTAGGGTGCGTCGCGCGAGATGTCCCAGTCGGTGAGCTTGTTCTCGCCCGGTTGGCCCAGCCACTCCTGCAACTTGTTGGCGGCCTCGGGGGGCACGTGGTCGTTGGTCTGCGTCCACAGTCGCAGGAAGTCCTGGCAGCGCTGGTCGGAGAGGCGGAAGAAGTAGTGGTCGGAATTGCGCAGCTCGGGCGTGGCGCCCGAGACCGCCGAGTAGGGGTTCTTCAGTTCGGTCGGCGCGTAGGCGGCGCCGCAGGCTTCGCAGGAATCGCCGTACTGGTCCTTGGCCCCGCACTTCGGGCACTCGCCCTTGATGTAGCGGTCGGGCAGGAACATCTGCTTGACCGGGTCGTAATGCTGCTGGATGGCGCGCACCTTGATGAGCCGCGCTTCCTTCAGCTTCTTGTAGATGTCCTCGGCGAAGAAGCGGGTTTCTTCCGAGTGTGTCGTGTGATAGTTGTCGAACTGCACGTTGAAGCCGGCGAAGTCGCGGCTGTGCTCGCCGTGCACCCGGGCGATCAGCGCCTCCGGCGTGATGCCTTCCTTCTCCGCGCGCAGCATGATCGGGGTGCCGTGGGTGTCGTCGGCGCAGACGTACCAGCACTGATGCCCGCGCATCTTCTGGAAGCGCACCCAGATGTCGGTCTGGATGTATTCCACCAGGTGACCGAGGTGGATGGCGCCATTGGCGTAAGGCAGGGCGGAGGTGACGAGGATCTTGCGCGGGGTCATGGCGAGGTGGGCTGCGTGGCCTTCGTGGCGGACTGGAAATTCTAACAAACGCCCCCATTTGATCACGGCCTGCGTTATATTAGACAAAACTAATCAACTATTTCGGAGTCCCCCCATGTCGCTTTCCGAACCGCAAGTCCAGACCGCCCTCAAGGAAGTGGTCGACCCCAACACCGGCAAGGATCTCGTTGCCGGCCGCTGCGTCAAGAACATCAGGATTTCCGGCGCCGACGTGTCGCTCGACATCGAACTCGGCTACCCGGCCAGAAGCCAGATCGACGCCATCCGCAAGCTGGCGATCGACAAGCTGAAGGCGCTGCCCGGCATCGGCAACGTCAGCGCCAACGTCTATCAGAAAATCGTCTCCCACACCGTGCAGAAGGGCGTCAAGCTCGTCTCCGGCGTCAAGAACATCATCGCCGTCGCTTCCGGCAAGGGCGGCGTCGGCAAGTCCACCACTGCCGTCAACCTCGCGCTGGCGCTGGCCGCCGAGGGCGCCAAGGTCGGCATCCTCGACGCCGACATTTACGGTCCGTCGCAGCCGCAGATGCTGGGCATTTCCGGTCAGCCCGAGTCGCTCGACGGCAAGAAGCTCGAGCCGATGCGCGCCTACGACCTGCAGGCGATGTCGGTCGGCTTCCTGATCGATCCGGAAACGCCGATGGTCTGGCGCGGCCCGATGGTTACCCAGGCCCTGACGCAACTGCTGGGCGACACCAACTGGCAGGACCTCGACTACCTCGTGGTCGACCTGCCGCCCGGCACGGGCGACATCCAGCTGACCCTGGCGCAGCAGGTCCCGGTCACGGGCGCCGTCATCGTCACCACGCCGCAGGACATCGCCCTGCTCGATGCCCGCAAGGGTCTCAAGATGTTCGACAAGGTCGGCATCCCCATCCTCGGCATCGTCGAGAACATGAGCATCCACATCTGCTCGAAGTGCGGCCACGAAGAGCACATCTTCGGTTCCGGCGGCGCCGAGAAGATGGGCAAGGATTACGAGATCGAGGTGCTGGGCCACCTGCCGCTCGACATCAACATCCGCATGCAGGTCGACGGCGGCAAGCCGACGGTGGTGGCCGACCCGAATGGCCGGGTTGCGGAGATCTACAAGGACATCGCGCGCCGCGTCGCAATCAAGATCGCCGACAAGGCCAAGGACATGACCGCGAAGTTCCCCAATATCGTCATCCAGAACACCTGATAAGTGTCTTGATTCCACAACGAAAGAGCGGATAATCCGCTCTTTCTTTTTTTGCCCCTGCCTGAAGACGCCGCCAATGAGCATCAAATCGGACAAGTGGATCCGCCGCATGGCGGAGCAGACCAAGATGATCGAGCCTTTCTCGCCGCAACTGGTGCGCGAAGTGAATGGCGAGAAGATCGTTTCCTACGGCACGTCGAGCTATGGCTACGATATCCGCTGCGCCGACGAATTCCGGGTCTTCACCAACATCAATTCGACCATCGTCGACCCGAAGAACTTCGATCCGAGTTCCTTCGTGGAGGTTTCGGGCAAGGGCTACTGCGTGATTCCGCCGAACTCCTTCGCGCTGGCGCGCACGGTCGAGTACTTCCGCATTCCCCGCAACGTGCTGACGGTCTGCCTGGGCAAGAGCACCTACGCCCGCTGCGGCATCATCGTGAATGTCACGCCCTTCGAGCCCGAGTGGGAAGGCTACGTGACGCTGGAATTCTCGAACACCACGCCACTGCCGGCCAAGATCTACGCCGGCGAAGGCTGCGCGCAGGTGATCTTCTTCGAGTCCGACGAGGTCTGCGAGACGTCCTATCGCGATCGGGGCGGCAAGTACCAGGGCCAGAGCGGCGTCACGCTGCCGAAGATATGAGATTCCATTTCCCGGTCATCATCATCGACGAGGACTTCCGTTCCGAGAACGCCTCGGGCCTCGGCATCCGCGCGCTGGCCAAGGCGATTCAGGAAGAAGGCCTGGAAGTGCTCGGCGTCACCAGCTACGGCGACATGACCTCCTTCGCGCAGCAGCAGTCGCGTGCCTCGGCCTTCATCCTCTCGGTGGACGACGAGGAACTGGCCAACGAGGAAGAGGAAACCATCGCCGAGCTGCGTGCCTTCGTGCAGGAGATCCGCATCCGCAACGCCGAGATCCCGATCTTCCTGCACGGCGAGACGCGCACCTCCCGCCACATCCCGAACGACGTGCTGCGCGAGCTGCACGGCTTCATCCACATGTTCGAGGACACGCCGGAATTCATCGGCCGCTACGTCGTGCGCGAGGCCAAGGCCTACCTCGATTCCCTGCCGCCACCGTTCTTCCGCGCCCTCACGCACTACGCTGCCGACGGTTCGTACTCCTGGCACTGTCCCGGCCACTCGGGCGGCGTCGCCTTCCTGAAGTCGCCGGTCGGCCAGATGTTCCACCAGTTCTTCGGCGAGAACATGCTGCGCGCCGACGTCTGCAATGCCGTCGAGGAACTCGGCCAGCTGCTCGACCACACCGGCCCGGTGGCGGCTTCCGAGCGCAATGCCGCGCGCATCTTCAACGCCGACCACCTTTACTTCGTCACCAACGGTACCTCGACCTCGAACAAGATCGTCTGGCACTCGACGGTGGCGCCGGGCGACATCGTCATCGTCGACCGCAACTGCCACAAGTCGGTGCTGCACTCGATCATCATGACCGGCGCGATTCCGGTCTTCCTGATGCCGACGCGCAACAACTACGGCATCATCGGCCCGATTCCGAAGAGCGAATTCGAGTGGAAGAACATCCAGAAGAAGATCGCCAACCACCCGTTCGCCTCCAAGGTGAAGGGCAAGCCGCGCGTGCTGACCATCACGCAGAGCACCTACGACGGCATCATGTACAACGTCGAGGAAATCAAGGAAATGCTCGACGGCAGGATCGACACGCTGCACTTCGATGAAGCATGGCTGCCGCACGCCGCCTTCCACGAGTTCTACGGCGACTATCACGCCATCGGCGCCGGCCGGCCGCGCTGCAAGGAGTCGATGGTGTTCTCGACCCAGTCGACCCACAAGCTGCTGGCCGGCCTGTCGCAAGCTTCGCAGATCCTGGTGCAGGACGCCGAGAACAGCAAACTCGACCGCGACGTCTTCAACGAGGCCTACCTGATGCATACCTCGACCTCGCCGCAGTACGCGATCATCGCCTCGTGCGACGTCGCCGCGGCGATGATGGAAGAGCCGGGCGGCACCGCGCTGGTCGAGGAATCGATCAAGGAAGCGCTCGATTTCCGCCGCGCCATGCGCAAGGTGGACAAGGAGTGGGGCGCCGACTGGTGGTTCAAGGTCTGGGGCCCGGACGACCTGTCGGAAGAAGGCATCGAGGAACGCGAGGCCTGGATGCTCAAGGCCGGCGCGCGCTGGCACGGCTTCGGCAAGCTGGCCAAGGGCTTCAACCTGCTCGACCCGATCAAGGCCACGGTGATCACCCCGGGCCTCGATGTCGACGGCGATTTCGCCGAGTGGGGCATCCCGGCCGCCATCGTCACCAAGTACCTCGCCGAGCACGGCGTCATCGTCGAGAAGTGCGGCCTCTACTCGTTCTTCATCATGTTCACCATCGGCATCACCAAGGGCCGCTGGAATACGATGGTGACCGAGCTACAGCAGTTCAAGGACGACTACGACAAGAACCACCCGTTGTGGAAGGTGCTCCCGGAGTTCTGCCAGAAGCATCCGCGCTACGAGCGCATCGGCCTGCGCGACCTCTGCCAGCAGATCCACGACGTGTACAAGGCGAAGGATGTCGCGCGCCTGACCACCGAGATGTATCTCTCCGACATGATTCCGGCGATGCGTCCCTCGGATGCCTTCGCCAGGATGGCGCACCGCGAGATCGAGCGGGTGCCGATCGACGACCTCGAAGGCCGTGTCACCGCGGTATTGCTGACGCCCTATCCTCCCGGCATTCCGCTGCTGATCCCCGGCGAGCGCTTCAACAAGACCATCGTCCGCTACCTGCAATTCGCCCGCGCCTTCAACGCCATGTTCCCCGGCTTCGAGACCGACATCCACGGCCTCGTGAAGGAGAACGGCAGCGGCTACTACGTGGATTGCGTGGCGTAGATCCGGTCAGGCGCGATCATAGGTAACGAACGCGTAGTCGAGCCCGCCTTCGGCCTGATGAGTTTCCCGCGCCGTTTCGCGCCAGGCGGCGCGGTTCCAGTTCGGAAAGTGCGCATCGCCCTCGAAGTCGGCGTCGATCTCGGTGAGTTGCAAACGGTCGGCGAACTCGAAGGCTTGCGCATAGAGTTCGGCGCCGCCGATGACGAAGACTTCGTCGACATTTCCCGCCGCGGCGATCGCGGCTTGCAGAGAGTTCGCGACCGTGGCGCCTGCGGCGACGTAGGCCGGATTGCGCGTGACGACGATGTGCGGCCGGCCGGGCAGCTTGCCGGGCAGCGATTCCCAGGTCTTGCGGCCCATGACCATCGGGTGGCCCATGGTCAGTGCCTTG
>JAEHDA010000134.1 GCA_016880655.1 Rhodocyclaceae bacterium | reverse complement strand
CCAACCAGATGCTGACCGTGCCGCGCTCGCCGCACATCCGCGCGCTGCAGGTGCCCAAGGGCTTCGACGTCGCCGACAACGAGATCGCGCGCCGGGTCGAAGCCGGCGACCTCGGCGTCACCTCCGACATACCGCTGGCCGCCGAAGTCATCGCCCGCGGCGGGAAGGTGCTGACGCCGCGCGGCGAAACCTACGACGCCGGCAGCATCGCCGCCGCCCTGACCCTGCGCAACTTCATGGACACCCTGCGCTCCTCCGGCGTCGAGACCGGCGGGCCCGCTTCATTCAGCGCCAGCGACCAGCATGCATTCGCGCGGCAACTGGACAGGGAATTGTCGGGGCGGAAGAGCTGAGGTCCGGAGACCGACAGGAACCGCCATTGCCGGCCTGCACCATCGATTCGATTGCGCGTCAGCGCTGCTCCCAAGGGGGCATTTGGCGATGCGGTTTCGATAGCCCGCAAGCGGCCGAGCAGAAATAGTCGTTGGCGGCGCGAGCGTCGATGGCTATCATGCGCGGCCGTCCAGAGCACACCCACCATGATCACGCTGAAGAATGTCACCTTGCGCCGAGGCGCCAAGGTGCTGCTGGACAACGCTTCCGTTACCCTCAACCCCGGCGAGAAGATCGGCCTGGTGGGCCGCAACGGGGCCGGCAAGTCGACCCTGTTTGGCCTGCTCAACGGCACCCTGCACGAGGATCGCGGGGACTATGCGATTCCTTCGCAGTGGCGCATGGCCCAGGTGGCGCAGGACATGCCCGAGACCGAACAGAGCGCGACCGACTTCGTGATCGACGGCGACACGATCCTTCTGGCGGCCCGCAATGAGGTACATGATGCCGAGGCAAGCAACGACGGCATGCGCATGGCCGAGGCCTACATGGCGCTCAACGACGCCGGCGAACATGACGCCGAATCGCGCGCCCAGGCGCTGATCCTCGGCCTCGGCTTCAAGGTCGCCGAACTCGGCAACCCCGTGAGCAGCTTTTCCGGCGGCTGGCGCATGCGCTTGCAACTGGCACGCGCCCTGATGTGCCCCTCCGATCTGTTGCTGCTGGACGAGCCGACCAACCACCTCGACCTCGACGCCATGGTCTGGCTCGAAGCCTGGCTCAAGCGCTACGGCGGCACGCTGATCATGATCAGTCACGACCGCGAATTCCTCGATGCGATCACCGAGGTAACGCTGCACATCGACAATGCGCGACTCGTGCGCTATGGCGGCAACTACAGCACCTTCGAGGACATGCGCGCCGAGCAGATGCTGTTGCAGCAATCGACCTTCGCCCGCCAGCAGGAAAAGATCGCCCACCTGCAACTGTTCATCAACCGCTTCAAGGCCAAGGCCAGCAAGGCCAAGCAGGCCCAGAGCCGGGTCAAGGCGCTGGAGCGCATGGAGAAGATCGCGCCTGTTCTGGCCGATGCTGAATTTACCTTCGAATTTCAGGAACCTGCGAACCTGCCCAATCCCATGCTATCGATGGTCGATACCGCCATCGGCTACCCGCCGCCGGAGGATGCTCCCGGCGGTACGCCACCCACGGTCATCGTGCGCAACATAAACCGTTCGGTTCACGCCGGCCAGCGCATAGGAATTCTCGGCGCCAATGGCCAGGGCAAGTCCACCCTGGTCAAGACCATTGCCGGCGACCTGGCACCGATCAGTGGCGAAGTTACCGAGGGCCGGGGCCTCAACATCGGCTACTTCGCCCAGCAGGAACTCGACGTGCTGCGCCCGCAGGACACGCCGCTGGAACACATGATGCGCATGGCCAAGGAGGCCATCGCCGCCGGCCGCAACGTTCCGGGCCGCGAACAGGAACTGCGCAACTTCCTCGGCACCTTCAACTTCAGCGGCGAGATGGTGAAGCAGGCCGTCGGCACCATGAGCGGCGGCGAAAAGGCCCGCCTGGTGCTGTGCATGATCGTCTGGCAGCGGCCCAACCTGCTGCTTCTCGACGAACCGACCAACCACCTCGACTTGTCGACCCGTGAAGCGCTCAGCGTCGCGCTCAACGAGTTCGAGGGCACGGTGATGCTGGTCAGCCACGACCGCGCCCTGCTGCGCGCGGTCTGCGACGAATTCTGGCTGGTCTCGCACGGCGGCATCGAACCCTTCGACGGCGATCTCGACGATTACCAGCGCTACCTGCTCAATGAAGCCAAGCGTGCGCGGGAAGCCGCCAGCCAAGTTCAGAAAAAACTCGCGGCTTAACGCAAGTCCCCCATGGCACAGGCGACGACCATGCGCGGTAGGGACCACTTATTACGGACGGCGCGGCGAACTCGCCCTGTCGGCCAGAAGCGGATGTTGATGCCCCGCTAAGCAACCATTCCGTCATGCAAAAAGCATTGCCGATACCCGGCATCAGCGGCATACTGGATGCGGTTAGTCTCCGTATTAGGGATCACGACGCAATGCTTTCCGTCATGACGCAATATTTCCCGTCAATTAGGCGGTCTACTTCCAGGTAGAAGGCTCTTCGTGCTCTCCGACCGCATAGTTATCTTTGGCTTGATTCTCGCTACATGCGGGCTTGGCCTATTGCGAATTCTTAGGGAGAAGAACCGTGTCTCCGACT
>JAEHDA010000133.1 GCA_016880655.1 Rhodocyclaceae bacterium | reverse complement strand
CCTCGACATGACGCACAAGGGCGATACCTTCCTGCGCGAGCATTTTCCGAATATCTACGCCCGATGCCTGGAGCTCGGTATCGATATTGCCGGTGAGCCGATTCCTGTCGTTCCTGCCGCGCATTACACCTGCGGCGGCATCGTCGTCGACCTCAGTGCCCGCACCGATCTGCCGGGACTTTACGCGCTCGGCGAAGCTTCCTGTACCGGTCTGCACGGCGCGAATCGGCTGGCCAGCAACTCCTTGCTGGAGTGCGTCGTCTATGGCGAGGCGGCAGCGCGGGACATCATGGCCCAGAAGGTGGCAAAGATGCCGAAGCTGCCACGCTGGGACGAAAGCCGGGTCACCGATGCCGACGAAGAGATCGTGTTGTCACACAACTGGGACGAGCTGCGACGCTTCATGTGGGACTATGTTGGCATCGTTCGTACTACCAAGCGACTGGAACGGGCCCTGCATCGCATTCGGCTACTGGAACGCGAGATCGACGAGTACTACGCCAACTTCCGGGTCAGCAACGATCTGATCGAACTGCGCAATCTGGTCCAGACTGCCCATCTGATTGTCCGTAGCGCCCAGCGCCGCAAGGAAAGCCGCGGCCTGCATTTCAGCCGCGATTTTCCGGACATGCTGCCAACTGCGCGCAATACAGTCCTCAAGCCGGTTCGGTCTTAGCCCGCCAGCGCAGCCAGGTGCGCAGTTGCCTGTGCCCCTCGGCCCCCATGGCATCTACCGGCAACACCAGCGAGTCCTTGGTCCTGCCCGATTTCAGTCGCAACACGACCAGCCATGGCAAGACACTGGTTGCGGGATCGACTTGGTATTCCTTGGCGGCGCCGTCCATACCCAGCAGATGCAGCCGGCCATCGGCGCCCAGTTTCAATGCCGCTGGCAGATTTCGGCGCAGCAGCAGCCGAGAAAGAGAAAGCGCCAGAACGACCCACACCACCAGCTTGAGCGGCACTGGCAGCATGGTCGGCGTCAGTCCCAACCCCGTCAGAACGTGCGCAAGGGTCAGTGCAGCGTCGACGCTGCGCGGGCGGTGTATCTGTAGGGTAACGGGCAGCTTGATGTTGCCCCCAGCGGCCCGAAAGTCAGGCGCGGCGGAACGCCAAGGTGCCGTTGGTGCCACCGAATCCGAAGTTATTCTTGAGTGCGATTTCGATCTCGAGGTCCCGCGCGGTGTTCGCGCAGTAATCGAGATCGCACTCCGGATCCTGGTTGAAGATGTTGATGGTGGGCGGCGAGACCTGGTGGTGAACGGCGAGTACAGTCAACACGGACTCCAAACCGCCAGCGCCGCCGAGCAGGTGACCGGTCATCGACTTGGTTGAATTGACCACCAGTTTCCGGGCGGCGTCACCCATGGCCAGCTTGATCGCCTCGGTCTCGTTCTTGTCGCCCAAAGGCGTCGACGTCCCGTGGGCATTGATGTACTGCACTTGATCCGGGGTAACGCCCGCATCCTTGAGCGCATTGACCATGCTGCGGCGCGGACCGTCGGTATCGGGTGCCGTCATGTGGTAGGCGTCGCCGCTCATGCCGAATCCGACGAGTTCCGCATAGATTCTGGCACCACGGCGTTTGGCGCACTCATACTCCTCGAGCACCATGACGCCTGCGCCCTCACCAAGCACGAAGCCGTCGCGATCCTTGTCCCAGGGACGGCTGGCTGTTGCCGGATCGTCATTGCGCGTGGAAAGCGCCTGTGCTGACCCGAAGCCGCCGACGGCGAGCGGAATGATCGTCGACTCGGCGCCACCGCAGATCATCACGTCGGCGTCGCCATACTGGATCATCCGGAAGCTCGTGCCGATGGCATGCAAGCCTGTCGTACAGGCCGTCACCACCGCCAGGTTCGGTCCCTTCGCGCCCAGCATGATCGAGAGATTGCCCGAAATCATGTTGATGATCGTGCCCGGTATGAAGAAGGGCGAGATCTTGCGCGGCCCGCCACCCAGGAAATCGTTGTGCGTTTCCTCGATCATCGGGAGGCCACCGATGCCGGAGCCGATGTTGACCCCGATGCGCTCGGCATTCTCATCAGTTATTTCAAGACCCGAATCACGAAACGCCTGAATCCCCGCCGCCATGCCGAAATGGATGAAGATATCCATCCGGCGGGCTTCCTTCGGCGACAGATAGGCTCCGACGTCAAAGCCTTTCACCTCGCCGGCGATTCGCGCCTTGAACGCCGAAGCGTCGAACCGGCTGATCGGCACGATGCCGCTTATGCCTGCAAGGATGCTCTGCCAAGTCTCGGCAACTGTATTGCCCACCGGCGAAACAGCTCCTAGGCCGGTAACGACGACTCTACGACGCGACACGGAAATCTCCAGCGATGAAGGGGCGGGCCTGTGAAGTGCCCGAAAGGTCAGGCCTTCTTGAGATTGTTGTTGATGTAGTCGACGGCCTGCTGAACCGTGGTGATCTTCTCGGCTTCTTCGTCCGGAATTTCGCACTCGAACTCTTCTTCGAGGGCCATCACCAATTCAACGGTGTCGAGAGAATCGGCGCCCAAGTCGTCCACGAAGGACGAGTCGATCTTGATGTCGCCTTCGTTGACGCCTAGTTGTTCGGCAACGATTTTCTTCACGCGTTGTTCAATGTTCTCCATTTATTGCTCCTTCCCCGAACAGGGTGTGTGAAAACTTCAGTATTTTATCAAAAACCGGAAGTCAGTCCGGTTAAACCATGTACATCCCGCCGTTGACATGCAGGGTAACGCCCGTGATATAGGCGGCCCCCGGACCGGCGAGGAAGACCACGGCAGCCGCGACATCATCGCTCTGTCCCAATCGATTCAACGGGATACGCTGCATCATCGCGGCGCGTTGCGCGTCCGACAATTCCTTGGTCATGTCTGTATCGATCAGGCCCGGCGCGACACAATTCACGGTGATATTACGGCTACCCAGTTCCAGGGCCAGAGAACGGCTAAGTCCTTCGACGCCTGCCTTGGCAGCCGTATAGTTGGCTTGGCCCGGATTGCCAGACGAGGCCACCAACGAAGTGATGTTGATGATCCGTCCCTGACGCGCCTTCATCATGCCGCGCATGACCAGTTTGGACATCCTGAACACGGCATTCAGGTTAGTGGCGATGACGGCATCCCATTCCTCATCCTTCATGCGCAACGCCAGGTTGTCGCGTGTGATGCCAGCATTGTTGACGAGCACGGTCACCGCGCCGAACTTCTTCTCGATTTCGTTTATTGCCGCTTCACAGGAGGAGCGATCGGTAACGTCGAGTTTGATTCCACAACCCTTGACGCCCGCTTCATCGAACGCGTTATGAATGTCCACGGCACCGTTGTCGGAGGTTGCGGTGCCGATAACCGTTGCACCTTCCTTGCCCAACGCCAGCGCAATGGCACGGCCAATACCGCGCGAAGCGCCCGTCACCAGAGTGACTTGGCCCGCGATCATGCCATTTCTCCTTCTCCGGTCACCAAGGCAAGCGAACTGCGAAGACCCGAGTCGTCGGCGATAGCGTGTCCGGTAAGCCCATCGGCCGAGCGCTTCACGAGCTTTGACAGCACCTTCCCGGGGCCGCATTCGAATACATGAACGACGCCTTCGGACTGCATCCGCTGCATGGTTTCCACCCAGCGCACGGGCGCGGCGGCCTGTCGCACCAACGCATTGACAATGGCCTTCGGATCGTCGACGACCGTCACGTCGACGTTGTTGATGACGGGAATTGCCGGCAAAGAAATGCGAACAGTTGCAAGCTTCTCGGCCAGCCGATCGGCGGCCGGTTGCATTAGCGAGCAATGGAACGGTGCGGAAACGGAGAGTCGCACCGCTCGTTTCGCGCCCATTTGCTTGCAGGCTTCCGCAGCGCGATCAACTGCCGTGGCATGCCCTGCGATAACCGTCTGATGCGGATCATTGTAATTGACGGCCTCCACGACTTGGTCGGCAGCCGATGCCGCGCATGCTTCTTCCACTCGATGCGCATCAAGCCCGAGAATCGCTGCCATGGCTCCTTCACCAGGCCTAACCGCCTCCTGCATCGCCCTGGCGCGAAACTCCACCAGCGTTACCGCCTCGTGAAAATCCAGAACCCCGGCCGCAACCAAGGCAGCGTATTCGCCAAGACTGTGTCCTGCCACCATTGCCGGCCGCGGTCCGCCCATTTCGAGCCATCTGCGCCAAACCGCGATGCCTGCGGCAAGCATCAGTGGCTGGGTATTGACCGTCTGATTCAGAGCCTCCGCCGGACCTTCGCCAACCAGTTGCCAGAGGTCCCTGCCCAACACCGTCGAGGCTTCATCGAAAGTCGCGCGAATGACCGGGTTGTCGCCATAGGCCGCCATCATGCCCAACGACTGAGAACCCTGGCCAGGAAACACAAATGCGAATTTCATGGTTCCACTCTCAGAATCTCAGGAGCACTGCGCCCCAGGTAAAGCCGCCCCCGACACCCTCGAACAGCACAATATTGCCGGGCTTGATTTGGCCACCGCGTACGCCGTGGTCGAACGCCAATGGTATCGATGCTGCCGAAGTGTTGCCGTGCTCATGGACGGTGAGAATGCACTGCTCCATCGGCAGGCCGAGTTTCTTGGTGGTGGACTGGATAATGCGAATATTTGCCTGGTGCGGCACCAACCAGTCGATTTGTTCCTTGTGCATCCCAGCGGTGGCAATTACCTCTCCCGCAACCTCTGCAAGTACCTTGACGGCAAACTTGAATACCGCCTGACCGTCCATGCGTACAAACGGGTCACCAATCGGCTGTCCGCCGGAAAGATGCCCGGGAACGGAGAGAATGCTGTTGTAAGCACCATCCGCGTGCAAGGCAGACGCAAGAATGCCGGGCTCGGGAGCAGCCTCAAGCACTACTGCGCCGGCGCCATCGCCAAATAGGACGCAGGTGCCGCGATCCCTCCAGTCAAGGATGCGGGAAAACACTTCGGAGCCGACCACCAGCGCGCACTTGTGCGATCCCGACTGGATGAATTTCTCGGCGATGGTCAAAGCATAGATGAAACCACTGCAAACCGCCTGAACATCGAATGCCGCACCACCGCTCTTGATACCGAGCTTGGCCTGCAACAATGCCGCCGTACTTGGGAACACGTAATCGGGCGTTGAGGTGGCAACGATCAGCAGATCAACCTGGCCTGGTTCGCGGCCGGCAGCTGCCAACGCCTGCTGACAGGCAGGCAGCGCCAGGTCGGAGGCCGTCGTGCCGGGAGATGCCAGATGACGAGCCTTGATGCCCGTCCGCTCGACGATCCAGGCATCGGAAGAGTCGAGTCCGTGGATGGCGATCAGCGTCTCGTTGCTCACGGGCGCGCCAGGCAAGAAACTGCCGGTGCCGGTAATTCGGGAGTGGATCATGCGGCGTCGGGAATCTGATTGATGGACGGATGAAGCACTGCCATACGGGCGGCGATCTTCTCAGGCAATCGCTGCCGGGCTGCCTCGGCGGCACGTTCCAGCGCACAGCGAAACGCATATGAATCGGCTGAGCCGTGGCTCTTGAAGACAATGCCTTTCAGGCCCAGCAGGCTGGCGCCATTGTAGGCGCGGTGATCGAAACGACGCTTGAAGGCACGAATGACGGGCAGTGCCATGATGGCCGCCAGCCTGGTCAACAGGTTGCGGGAAAACTCCTCCTTGAGACCACGGGCGATCATTTGCGCCAGCCCCTCCGAGGACTTCAGTACGACGTTGCCGACAAAACCGTCGCAGACCACAACGTCTGCGGTGCCCTTCCAGATATCGTCGCCTTCCACGTTGCCACAGAAATTGAGCCCGCTATCCTTCAGTAGTTCTGCCGCCTGCTTGACGATCTCATTTCCCTTGATGTCCTCTTCGCCGATATTGAGCAGACCGACAGTCGGCCGGTCGCGGTGCTCGAGAGCTGATACCAGGAGCGAGCCCATGACGCCGAACTGCAAAAGGTGCTCTGCCGAACAGTCGACGTTGGCACCGAGATCGAGGACATAGCTGTGTCCTCGCGCGGTTGGGAGGATCGAGGCAATGGCCGGACGATCGATCCCCGGTAGAGTCTTCAGCACGAATCGCGAAATCGCCATCAGCGCGCCGGTATTGCCGGCAGAAAGCGCCGCGTTCGCGGTGCCTTCCTTTACAAGATCGGCCATCACGCGCATCGAAGAATCTTTCTTCGTGCGCAAGGCGCTGGCGACAGGCTCGTGCATTTCCACGACCTGGCTTGCGTGGTGAACGCGCAAACGGGCGCCAAACTCCTGAGTTGGGCCCAGCAATGGACGCAAGACTTCCTCGCGCCCCACCAGAATGGCGGTGCAATCGGGATCCCGACGGAGGAAGTCGAAAACGGCCGGCACGGTGACAGAAGGGCCGTGGTCACCGCCCATGCAATCTACGGCAATAGTTATCGTCATTGTGAAAACGGCCGGGCGCACAAGCACCCGGCCGCATTCGATTCGACGAATTACTCGCCCTTGGCCTTGATGACCTTCTTGCCGCGATAGACGCCAGAGGGCGAAATATGGTGGCGCAGATGGACCTCGCCGGTGGTCGCCTCGACGGCCAACGGAGGATTGGTCAGGAAATCGTGGGCGCGATGCATGCCGCGCTTGGAGGGGGACTTCTTGTTCTGTTGTACAGCCATGGTCAAACTCCTTTCTTCATCTTGGCCAGCACCGCGAACGGTGACAGCTCGTGTTCTTCAACTACCGGTGCCGGAGCTACACAGGCATCGTGCTTGGGCACGATGGGCAACGCCAGCAGCACTTCTTCCTCAATCAGCGGCAGCAACGCCATTTCCTTCTCCGCAGCGATGGCGTCGAAGCCATCTTCCGCCAACTCCTCGTCCGGCCAAGTCTGTCCGGGCGGCACCAGCAACAGGCGCGCCCGAATCTCGACCGGGAAAGCCAGCCCTTTCATGCACCGCTGGCACGTCAGGCCGAGTTGCCCAGAAACCTCCATCGTCAGCCAGTTGTTGCCTTCGCCGTCACGACTACCGGATACCCGGCAGTGCAGACAGCCCGCATTGCTGGCGAGTACATCCGCCAATCTCGGCAACTCCGCCACTGGCACCAACCCGGCTACTGCGGCACCTCCACGGGCGAAAGCAAGGCCATCCACAACCTCCGGCAAACCGTTTTCAGCCTGGCGCGACATAAACGGTGAATGTTATCATGCCGAAGCTTTTCCCGTCAAAACAAACGCATGCCTGCCTCACCTTCCCTGATCGTTCTGGCCTCCACCTCGCCATTTCGGCGCGAGTTGCTCAGCCGCCTGCAACTGCCTTTCCAGACGGTCGCACCCGAGGCTGACGAATCGGCGCGCCCGGGCGAGCTCCCCGCTGCTACGGCGGAACGGCTCTCGGTAGCCAAGGCGCGGGCCGTTGCAGACGGATACCCGGACGCCTTGATCATCGGTTCTGATCAAGTGGCCTACTCAGGCGAGAGCAGATTCGGCAAACCGGGGACGCGAGAGAATGCCACCATGCAGTTGCGTGCAATGAGCGGAAAAGCGGTGATATTCCACACCGGTTTGTGCTTGCTCAATACCGCCACCGGCCGGGCACATCTGCGCGGCATTCCGACCGAAGTTCGCTTTCGGGAACTCTCGGACGTAGAGATACAGCGTTACCTCGACAAGGAAGATGCCCTAAATTGTGCCGGCAGCGCACGATCGGAAGGACTCGGCATTTCGCTGCTCGAGTACCTGCGCGGCGACGATCCAAATGCATTGGTCGGACTGCCGTTGATCGCGCTCTGCGACATGCTCCGCGCCGAGGGCGTCCAGCTTCCCTGATGCCTGGCACGCTCTACCTGATTCCGACCGCGCTGGGTGATGTTCCATGGACGGCGTATTTACCGGCCGAAACGCACGAGATCGCCTGCCGCCTGACTCGTTTCATCGTCGAAAACGCCAAGACCGCCCGCGCAGAGTTGAAGCGGATCGAACATCCGCTCCCGCTACGGGACATCGCCATCGAACAATTGCCGGAGAAGCTTGCCCCGGTGGATACCGAGCGCCTGCTGGCGCCCTTGATGTCCGGCGAAAGCATCGGGTTGATGTCTGAAGCCGGCTGTCCGGGGGTCGCCGATCCGGGCGCATTGCTGGTCCGACGCGCCCATGAACTGGGTATCGCCGTTCGTCCATTGACCGGCCCTTCCTCGCTGTTGCTGGCACTGATGGCTTCCGGCCTGGAGGGACAGCGCTTTGCCTTTCACGGCTATCTGCCCGTCCGCGAACCGGAGCGGAGCCACCGCATCGCCGAGTTGGACAAGGAATCGCGGCGCCTCGATCAGACGCAGATATTCATCGAGGCTCCCTATCGCAACATCGCACTCTTCCAGGCGCTGCTGGCGGCCTGTAGGCCGGAGACCCGCCTGTGCGTTGCCGCCGACCTGACACTGCCGACGGAAACCGTTGCAACCCGCAAGGTGGCCGATTGGCGGCGCTCCGTCGTACCGCCCCTGGACCGGCGACCTACGGTGTTTCTCCTGCTTAATGCAGATTGAGGCGGCTGATGGCGCTGGCTACGCCTTCGGCCATGTCGGCACCGAATTGCTTGGCAATCTTTTCTGCGAAATTGGGCTTCACGGTGTAGTCGCGAATGTCTTCAGCGTTGAAAACATCCCTGGCTACCGAATCCACCGTGCCAAGAGCATCCGTCAGGCCCATATCGATGCTCCTGGCGCCGCTCCACATGAGACCGGAATACATGTCCGGCGTTTCCTTGAGACGCTTGCCCCGACCTGCGCGAACGACTTGAATGAACTGTTGGTGTATTTCACCCAACATCTGCTGCGCATGCGCCTTGTGCTGAGCATTCTGCGGCGAGAATGGGTCGAGGAATCCCTTGTTCTCACCCGCGGTGAGCAAGCGCCGCTCAATGCCGAGCTTGTCCATGGTGCCCGTGAAGCCGAAGCCATCCATCAGTACACCGATCGAGCCGATGATGCTGGCCTTGTCGACGTAGATCTTGTCCGCGGCCACGGCAACGTAGAAGCCGCCCGAGGCGCAGACATCCTCTACGACAGCATGTAATGCGGTATTGGGGTATTTGGCGCGCAAACGACGAATTTCATCGTTGATGATGCCGGCCTGTACCGGACTGCCACCGGGACTATTGATGAGGAGAACAACGCCCGCGGTGTTCTTGTCCTCGAAGGCCGCCTGCAATCCGCTGATGACGTGTTCGGCGCTGGCATCGCCCCGATTGCTGATGACGCCGGTCATTCGCACCATCGCAGTATGTTTCTTTCCGTCCGCAAGCCCGTCGCCAGCTCCGGGCCAATCGAACGCAACTAGCAGAATGAAGGTCAGGTAGGCGAAGCCAAGCAGCTTGAAGAAGATGCCCCAGCGCCGCCGCCGCCGCTGTTCGGCCAACGCGTCCGTAGCCAGCTTCTCGATGATGCGGCGCTCCCAGTTCGGCTCGTTCTGGTCGTTGCGGTCGTTGTCTTGGCTCACGTTTGGTGCTTTCAAAAACGAAGACGGGAAGTATAGCTGGGCCGGCAGTAGCGATCAGGCATGTTGTCGCAGCCAGACGGCAAGTTCAGCCGTCGAATCGGCGCAATGTAGCGGCGACAACTCCTCGAGCGACTCGCGATCGTGGGCGCCATACGCGACGGCCAGGGCCGCAACTCCCGCATTTCGGGCCATTTGCAAGTCATGCGTAGTGTCCCCAATCATCAAAGTCAGCCGTGGTGAGACGCCGAGTTCCGCCATCAACTCCGCCAGCATCTGCGGGTGTGGCTTGGAGTGGCACTCGTCGGCGCAACGGCTGGCGTGGAAGCACTCGCCGAGACCGCTAGTCGCCAATGCCCGGTCCAGCCCTTTGCGGGATTTTCCAGTAGCCACGGCCAGCAGATAGCCATCGGCTGCCAGGCTGCGCACCAACTCGGCCGCGCCGTCGAAAAGAGGTAACTCATGATCCCTGGCCAGGTAGTGATGACGGTAGCGATCGGCCAATTCCAAATGCCGCTCGTGTTCCAGTTCCGGCAGCGCGTGGTACAACGCTTCCTTAAGCCCGAGACCGATGACGTGGCGGGCACGTTCTTCAGAAGGAGGTGGCAAACCAATGTCCGCTGCGGCAGCCTGGATGCAGGCGACGATCGCCCCTGCCGAATCGAGCAAAGTTCCATCCCAGTCGAAGACGATCAGTTCAAAGCGCTTGGTCATGATCCTTCTTTTCGTTCGCATCCAGCCGCGATAGAAATCCTGCCAACTCTCCCGGCAACGGCACTGCCAATTCAATCTCGGTTCCGCTAAGCGGATGCAGCAGGCGCAGCTTCGCCGCATGCAGGAACATGCGTTTGAGTCCGGCCTTTTGCAAGTCCCGATTCAGAGCGAAATCCCCGTATTTGTCATCGCCGGCCAGCGGAAAGCCCAAGTGCGCCAGATGCACGCGGATCTGGTGGGTGCGGCCGGTCTTTAGTTCGACCTCCACCAGACTAAAGTTCTCCCAGCGAGCGACGAGGCGCACGATCGAGTGAGCCTGCTTGCCCTGGTCCGAAACGCTGACCCGGCGTTCGCCTTCCTCGGTCAGGTACTTGTGAAGCGGCAGCCGGACGTGCTGAAGCGCGTTGCGCCACCGCCCCTTCACCAGCGCCAGGTAGCGCTTATTGATGCCGCCATCGCGAAACATGTCGTGCAGACGGGTCAACGCTGAACGCTTCTTGGCCACGATCAGCAACCCCGATGTATCGCGATCGAGACGATGCGCAAGTTCCAGGAAGCGGGCGTCGGGACGGGCGCGCCGCAGTTGTTCGATGACGCCGAAGCTGACGCCGCTGCCACCGTGAACGGCCACGCCAGCCGGTTTGTCGAGCACGATGAGCGCCTCGTCCTCGAAAACGATATCGAACACGCGGGGCGGTGCAGCCGGTTTCTCCACGGAAGCGGAAACCCGAATTGGCGGAACCCGGACCACGTCACCGCACTTCAGGCGGTAGTCGGCCGCAATTCGCCCCTTATTGACCCGCACCTCGCCGCTGCGCAGGATGCGATAGACGTGGCTTTTCGGTACGCCCTTGGCCAACCGAAGCAGGAAGTTGTCTATCCGCTGCCCGTCAGCCTCTTCGCCTACTTCGAGTTGTGTCGCCGAATCTTTGCTTAACTCATTCATATTGCAATATACTGGTCCCCGGTTTGCCGTCCCGCGACGGCGTGCCCGGCGGCCCGAAGTGGCGTCGGCGGCGCCCTCCCGGAACGTTGTTACCTCCCCGTTACCTTGCGGAAACTTTGCGGTAGTGCCGAGATGACAAGGGGCAGCATCAGTCGCTGGACATTCGATTGTCGCGGCTCAGCCCCACGGAGCAGCCCCGAGGGTATCTCGCTCGCCCGAAGCAGCGATAGTACTTGATTGCGCGCAGCACAGGCACAGACGATTTCCCGACGCTGGTCCCCAAATCGGGCCGACCAGCACCGGACAGGAAAGCAACGACAACCGTTTGCCGACAGGCCAATGATCCTGCCACACATCTATTTCGCAAACTTAGTCGCCACCGCTTGAAGACGAGCGGTGCGTCGTCGTGCCCTGCCTAGCGCGCGGGAGCACACATGAAACGCATGCTGTTCAATGCGACGCAGGCCGAGGAACTCCGCGTCGCGATCGTCGATGGTCAGAAACTGATCGACCTCGACATCGAATCGGCCGCAAAGGAACAACGCAAGAGCAATATCTACAAGGCGGTCATCACCCGCATCGAGCCCAGCCTCGAAGCCGCCTTCGTCGATTACGG
>JAEHDA010000016.1 GCA_016880655.1 Rhodocyclaceae bacterium | reverse complement strand
TCCGGTGAAATCCGGCTGACGTCGCCGAACCAGTAGCGGTCCAGCATGACGTCCCCGACCACCAGGACGCGCGCGCGCGAGGTGTCGGGAATCCGCATCACTGCCGCCCGATGGCGTGATACTCCAGGCCGGCCGCACGAGGATGGGCGGGCTCGTACAGATTGCGGCCGTCGAAGACGACGCCGGACTTCAGCTTGGCCTTCATGGCTTCGAAGTCCGGCGCGCGGAATTCCTTCCACTCGGTAACGATCGCCAGCGCATCTGCGCCATCGAGCGCAGCCATCGGCGAGTCTGCGTAGGCGATGCGCGGCTCGCTACCGAAGATGCGCTGCGTCTCGTGCATGGCAACCGGGTCGTAGGCGCGCACCGTGGCGCCGCGCGCCAGCAGGTCGGCGATCAGGACGCGACTGGGCGCTTCGCGCATGTCGTCGGTGTTCGGCTTGAAGGCCAGTCCCCACAGGGCAAAGACCTTGCCGTCGAGCTTTTCGCCGAAGCGCTTGACGATCTTTTCGGTCAGGACGCGCTTCTGCGCTTCGTTGGCATCCTCAACGGCCTGGAGCACCTTCAACTTCTGGCCGGCCTCGCGGGCGGTCCGCTCCAGGGCCTGCACATCCTTCGGAAAGCACGAACCACCATAGCCGCAACCGGGATACAGGAAGTGGAAGCCGATGCGCGGATCCGAACCGATGCCCTGACGGACCTGTTCGATATCCGCACCCAGCTTTTCGGCCAGATTGGCCAGTTCGTTCATGAAACTGATGCGGGTGGCCAGCATGGCGTTGGCCGCGTACTTGGTCAGCTCGGCGGACCGAACGTCCATGACGATCAAGCGCTCGTGGTTGCGCTGGAACGGCGCGTAGAGCTGATGCATCATCTCGGCGGCCTTGGCATCCTGGACGCCGACGACGATCCGGTCCGGCTTCATGAAGTCATCGACCGCGGCGCCCTCCTTGAGGAACTCGGGATTCGAGACGACGCTGTAGGGAATGTCGGCGCCGCGCTTCTTGATCTCGTCGGCAATGGCGGCACGCACCTTGTCGGCGGTACCGACCGGGACGGTGGATTTGTCCACCACCACCTTGTAGCCGGTCATGTGGCGACCGATATTGCGGGCGGCGGCGAGTACGTACTGCAGGTCGGCCGAACCGTCCTCGTCGGGGGGCGTTCCGACGGCGATGAACTGGATCGCGCCGAAGGCAACCGCCTCCTCGACGGAGGTGGTGAAGCGCAGCCGGCCGGCCGCCTTGTTGCGCGCAACCATTGCTTCCAGGCCGGGCTCGTAGATCGGAATACCGCCTTCGTTGAGGATACGGATCTTGTTGGCATCGAGGTCGAGGCAGAGAACGTCGTTGCCGACCTCCGCAAGGCAGGTGCCAGAAACGAGACCGACATAGCCGGTGCCGACAACGGTGATTTTCATGATGGCTTCCTCAAGGAGTTAAGTCGAATTCTTCGGTACGGCGCGGCGGGTAGGTCTCCCAGCCGCCGCAGGCCGGGCAGCGCCAGTGGAACTGGCGCGCCTTGAAACCGCAACTGTCGCAGCGATAGCGCGCGACGCGCCGGGTATGGCCGTGGATCAGGTTCTTGAGCAGTTCCAGGTCGGCGCGCCGCTCAGGCGGCGCCACCAGCACCTGCGCTTCGAGCAGCTTGTCCAGCCCGAGCAGCGTCGGATTGCGCTGTAGTTCGTTGCGAACCAGCTTGTAGGCCGGCTCGGCACCGCCACTCTCCAGTTCGGCCTGGAATGCCGCGTCCAGCAGGTCGAGCGACGAATGGCGTTCGAGGTAACCACGCAGGAGCTGGCTGCCTCGTACGGCACGCCCGCCCTGGCGCAGCGCCGCCATCAGCTTGTCCGCGACCAGCGACAGGTAGACCGGGTTCTGTTGTTCGACGCGCATCCAGGCTTCGATGGCATCGTCGTTGCGCCCCTCCGCCTCGGCCAGGTCGCCAAGCAGGATGGTCGCCCGCACGCAGCGCCGATTGGCCGCCAGGGCGGCATCGAGGTGCTGGCGCGCATCGTCGTAGCGGCCGTGAAGAATGGCGGTCGACGCCAGTTCGCAACGAAACTCGGCGATGTCCTTCTGCCAGATATGGTCGGCATGATCCGGCATGGCCTCGGCGATCTCGATGGCCTTCAGCCACTCTTTCTCCTGCTGGAATATCTCCAGCAGTGCCCGCAATGCCTCTTCGTCCCGGGCCGTGCCGCGCAGCTTGACGAAGATGTCCTCGGCGCGGTCGAGCAGTCCCGCCTTCAGGTAGTCGTGTCCCAGTTCGGCCAGGGCATGAAGCCGCTGGTCGTCGCGCAGACCTTCGCGCTCCACCACGTTCTGGTGCACGCGGATGGCCCGGTCGGTCTCGCCGCGCCGACGAAACAGGCTGCCCAGCGCGAAGTGCAGTTCGATGGTCTCGGGGTCGACCTTGGCAGCTTCGAGGAACGCCTCGATTGCCTTGTCCGGCTGTTCGTTGAGCAGGAAATTGAGGCCCTTGAAATAGGAGCGCGGCAACGCGCGCGACTCCTGCAACAAGTGCCTGAGGTCGATCCGGGCCGCCACCCAGCCGAGGGTGAAGAAGGCCGGCAGGGCCAGCAGCCACCAAAGCTCGATCGACATCATGACCGACCGGCCGCCGGCGCCGATCCGGACCGGTCTCGCAACTGGCGAAGTTCGCGACCCTGCCGCACCAGCGTGACGACGGTTGCCGTCAGGCCGACGGCCGCCCCGGCAGCGAACGCGATCAGGATCACCACCGACAACGGTGCCTGCCAGGCGCTGTCCAGATAGAAGCGCAAGTCGACCGGCCCGCTGTTCTTGACCGCCAGGCCGAAGAGCGCGACGAACACGATCCCACGCAACAGCCACAAGAGGACTTTCATCACGCCTCAGCAAGAAAACGCGGCATTCGCGAATTGCGAATGCCGCATGTTCACCACAGCCGGCCAAGCATCGACCGGTCGTTCAGACGTCCCGCCCATCCACGCGCTCGCGCAACTCCTTGCCAGCCTTGAAGTGCGGTACGTACTTGGCCGGCACCTGGACCTTTTCGCCCGATTTCGGGTTGCGGCCGACACGCGGGGGACGGTAGTTGAGCGCAAAACTGCCGAAGCCGCGGATCTCGATGCGATCGCCACGGGCGAGTGCCGCAGTCATCGCGTCGAGAACGACCTTCACCGCGAAGTCGGCATCCTTGGCCACGAGTTGCGGGAAACGTTCCGCAAGCCGGGCGATCAGCTCGGATTTGGTCATGACAGTCCTGAGCAGCGCCCGAGCCAATTACTGTTGATTGAGCTTCGCCTTGAGCAGGGCACCGAGGTTGGTGGTGCCGCTGCTGGCATTGCTGGTTGCCGCGAGCTTCTGCATCGCCTCGTTCTGCTCGACCTGATCCTTGGCCTTGATCGACAGGCTCAGCGAACGGGTCTTGCGATCGACGTTGACGATCAGCGCCTCGACCGTATCGCCTTCCTTCAGCATCGTGCGCAGATCCTCGATCCGCTCGCGCGAGAACTCGGAAGCACGCAGGTAGCCTTCGACATCGCCGCCGAGATCGACGACCGCACCGCGCGGATCGACGCTCTTGACCGTGCCGTGGACGATGCTGTTCTTGTCATGGGTGGCAACGAAGTTGGTGAAGGGATCGCCATCCATCTGCTTGATGCCCAGGGAGATGCGCTCCTTCTCGACGTCGATCGACAGCACCAGGGCCTCGACCTCATCACCCTTCTTGTAGTTCTGCTTGGCTTCTTCGCCAGTCGCGGACCACGACAGGTCGGACAGGTGGACCAGGCCGTCGATGCCGCCGGGCAGGCCGATGAAGATGCCGAAGTCGGTGATCGACTTGATGGCGCCGGAAACCTTGTCGCCCTTCTTGTGGTTCATGGCGAAATCGTCCCACGGGTTGGCCATGCACTGCTTCATGCCCAGGGAGATGCGGCGGCGCTCCTCGTCGATTTCGAGGATCATCACTTCGACCTCGTCGCCGAGCTGCACGACCTTGGAGGGATGAATGTTCTTGTTGGTCCAATCCATTTCCGAGACGTGTACCAGCCCTTCGATGCCCTGCTCGATCTCGACGAACGAGCCGTAGTCGGTCAGGTTGGTGACCTTGCCGAACAGGCGGGTGCCGGACGGGTAACGGCGGGCGATGCCCACCCACGGATCTTCACCGAGCTGCTTCATGCCCAGCGAGACGCGGTTCTTTTCCTGGTCGAACTTGAGCACCTTGGCGGTGACTTCGTCGCCGACGTTGAGCACTTCCGACGGGTGACGCACGCGGCGCCAGGCCAGGTCGGTGATGTGCAGCAGGCCGTCGATGCCGCCGAGGTCGACGAAGGCGCCGTAGTCGGTG
>JAEHDA010000132.1 GCA_016880655.1 Rhodocyclaceae bacterium | reverse complement strand
GATCTCAAGCAAGCGCTGGCCAAGGCGCCGTCCAGTTTCAGCGTTGCGAATCCGGCCCGGGTGGTTTTCGACTTCAGCGGGACTGCCAATGCACTGGGACGGTCCGTGCAGCAGGTCAACGAAGGAGATCTCCGCAGCATCAATATCGTCCAGGTCGGCGACCGGACGCGGCTGGTGCTTAACCTGAAGAAGTCCGGAACCTATCAAGTCCAGCAGGACGGCACTTCCCTGCTCATTACGCTCTCCGCCGCACCGGTTGGCGAAGCGGCGACACCGGCTGTTCAGCATTTCGCAGGTGCCAGCGAGACGAAATCGGCGGATGGCCGAGCCATACGCGACCTCAGGTTCCGCCGAGGCAAGGGTGGAGAAGGCCTCGTCACCCTGGATCTGTCGGACCCGAATACCGGTATAGACGTTCGCCTGCAAGGCCCGAATCTGGTGATTGAACTTCAAAAGACCCAGGTTGCGGAGGATCTCCGGCGCCGGCTTGACGTCACCGACTTTGCAACGCCGGTCACATCGGTCGCCACCACGCGTCAGGGTGACAATGTGCGGATCACCGTCGCCGCGCAGGGTTTGTGGGAACACACGGCTTATCAGAGCGACAACCAGTTCGTGGTCGAGGTCAAGCCGCTCAAGGAAGATCCCTCCAAGCTGTTCCAAGGCTCGCAGCGGCAAGGCTATCAAGGCGAGAAGGTTTCGCTCAACTTCCAGAACATCCCTTTGCGCGAATTGCTTCACGTTTTCGCTGACATCACCAACTTCAACATCGTGATCAGCGATTCCGTCGCCGGCAACGTTTCGCTACGCCTCAACGAGGTGCCTTGGGATCAGGCGCTCGATATCGTCCTGAAGCAGAAGGGCTTGGCGATGCGCAAGAACGGGAACGTGATCTGGATTGCTCCGGGCGACGAGTTGGCCGCCCGCGAAAAAATAGAACTGGACGCCCGGCAGGCCATGTCCGATTATGAGCCCGTCCGCACGGAGAGTTTCCAACTGAATTACCAGAAGGCAGATGTGCTGACCAATGCCTTGCTGGGCGGCACGCCCAAGGGCTTTACCTTGCCGCAGGGAACGAAGCCCCAGCGGATGCTGACCGAGCGGGGCAGCATCCTGTTCGACTCCCGGACCAACAAGCTGTTCGTGACCGACACGCCGACCAAGCTCACGGAGATCCGCGCCCTGATCGCGGAAATCGATGTGCCGGTCCGGCAGGTGCTCATCGAGGCCCGTATCGTCGAGGCGGACAACACCTTTTCCAAGTCCCTTGGTACGCGGATGGGCATCGGAGACATCAAGGGATTGACGACGGGCCACACCGTTGCCGGCACCAACAGCCCGCGTTGGGGAATTGCGGGGTCACAGGAGTACGTCAACTACCATGTCCAGGATTCCAGCCCGACCGCGCCGCTGATGACCTGGTGGAACAACGGCAAGCTGACCTACGACACCGCGGCGACATCGTCGGGTACAGGGGGAAGCACCACCCAGTCCGGCAACGTATCCGGCGGGTCGAATCTGGTCAATCTGGGCGTTGCGAATGCGGCTGGGCAGTTTGCTCTTGCGCTGTTCAACAGCAGCAAGACGCAACTGCTGACTCTGGAAATCTCGGCTCTCGAAGCGGACGGCAAAGGCAAGACGATTTCCAGCCCGCGGGTATTGACGGCCGACCAGGTTGAAGCCGTGATCGAAGACGGCCAGGAAGTGCCCTATTGGTCCGCAACGAGCTCCGGCGCGACCACGGTGGCATACCGGAAGGCGGTTCTGTCGTTGAACGTTCGCCCCCAAATAACGCCCGACGGTCGTGTCTTGATGCACCTGCAGGTCAACAAGGACAATGTGAATACCGCCCTGTCGACAGCGTATGGCCTGGCCATCGATACCAAGAACGTCAAGACGGACGTGCTGGTGGATAACGGCGGCACAGTCGTGATTGGCGGCATCTACATCCAGGAAGAGCGGAAGACCGTAACCAAGGTGCCGCTGCTGGGCGACATCCCCGTACTCGGCAACCTGTTCAAGAGAAACGATACGACGGATAACCGCAGGGAGTTGCTGGTCTTCGTTACGCCGAAGATCATGAACGATGCGCTTACCCTGCGCTGACCGTCATCACGCATGACTGAGTGGGCCGGCATAGCCGGCCCATTTTCTTTCTGCTGCTAGAATTGCCGTGTGAACCGCTGTGCCAATATCTATCTCGTCGGCCTGATGGGAGCCGGCAAAACTACCGTCGGCCGCCAGCTTGCCAAACGCCTACAGCGCCGATTTCTGGACAGCGACCATGAAATCGAGACGAGAACCGGCGTGCGCATTCCCGTCATATTCGAGATCGAAGGCGAAGCGGGCTTCCGAAGGCGCGAAAGCCAGGTATTGGTTGAGCTTGCCGGCGAAACGGACCTTGTGCTTGCCACCGGCGGCGGAGCGGTGCTCGCGCTTCAGAATCGGCAATGTCTGCGGGAATCCGGCGTTGTCATCTATCTTCACGCGCCACCGGACGTCCTGTACGAGCGCACTCGCCACGACCGCAATCGACCCCTGCTTCAAGTTGGCGATCCTCTCGCCAAGCTACAGGAGCTTTACGGACAACGTGACCCGATCTATCGGGAGACTGCGCACATCGTGATCGACAGCAAGAGTGGCGCCGCAGGACAGTTGGCCCAGCGAATCGAAAACGAGCTGAGAACCCTATGCGAACCCTGAGTGTTGCCCTTTCGGACCGGTCCTACGATATCCATATCGGTCCGAACCTCCTGGATCGAGTTCAACTAATTACCGACCGCTTGCCCACAGCGCAAGCGGCCGTAGTCAGCAACACGATTGTCGCGCCGCTCTACCTGGCCAGGGTCACCGAATCCCTACGCGCTGCCGGGATTCGGGTTACGGAAATTGTTCTCCCCGACGGCGAAAGCCACAAGAACTGGGAAACGCTGAATACCATTTTCGACGGTCTGCTGGCCAACCGTTGCGATCGAAGCACGACCATCGTTGCCCTGGGTGGTGGCGTGATCGGCGACCTGGCCGGCTTTGCTGCCGCCACTTACCAGCGCGGCGTGCCGTTCATCCAGATACCGACTACCCTGCTGGCCCAGGTCGATTCGTCCGTCGGCGGCAAGACCGGCATCAACCACCCGCGCGGCAAGAACATGATAGGCGCGTTCTGGCAGCCGAAAGTCGTTCTGGCAGGCACGGATACCCTTGCCACGCTTCCCGACCGGGAACTGTCGGCCGGGCTGGCCGAAGTGATCAAGTATGGCTTGATTCGCGATTTGCCGTTCCTGGAATGGATCGAAGCCAACCTCGATCGCCTGATGGCGCGTGATGCCGACGCGCTCGCCTATGCCATCGAGCGTTCCTGCGCCAACAAGGCCGAGGTGGTCGCGGGGGACGAGCGGGAAACGGCCAAAGACAACGGTCGAGCCCTCCTGAATCTCGGGCATACCTTCGGTCATGCGATCGAAACGGGTATCGGCTATGGAGAATGGCTGCACGGGGAGGCCGTAGCCGCGGGCATGGTCATGGCAGCCGAACTTTCCAATCGCCTGGGCTGGCTGAACCGAGCCGACGTCGAGCGGGTTTGCAGCGTTCTCGCCCGCGCCCGCTTGCCCGTGGTCGGCGCCTCCCTGGGTCCCGACCGCTATCTGGACCTCATGGGGCACGACAAGAAGGTGATCGCCGGCCGCTTGCGCCTCGTACTGCTGAAGCGATTGGGTGAAGCGACAACCTGGGCCGACGCGCCGCCGGGCGAGATCCGCGCGGCCATCGATGCCTGCTGTGCCTGAACTGGCACCCTACGCGGTCAGCGAAGGAAATTCGCGGGGTCGCAGTCATGCGGAACCGCGCCCCCAAATGCGCGGCGAGTTTGCTCGCGATCGGGATCGCATCATCCACTCGACCGCGTTCCGTCGCCTCGAGTACAAAACCCAGGTATTCGTCAATCACGAGGGCGATCTCTTTCGTACCCGCCTGACGCACTCCATCGAGGTCGCCCAGATTGCACGCTCGGTGGCGCGGGCATTGCGCCTGAACGATGACCTGGTCGAAGCGATCGCGCTGGCGCATGACCTAGGCCATACCCCGTTTGGCCACGCTGGCCAGGAAGCCCTGAACGAGTGCATGCGTGACCATGGGGGCTTCGAGCACAACCTGCAAAGCTTGCGCATCGTCGACCGCCTGGAGGAGCGCTATGGCGCTTTCGACGGGCTCAACCTTATGTTCGAAACGCGCGAGGGCATTCTCAAACACTGTCCCAAGGAGCAGGCAAAGGCGCTCGGCGATGTCGGCGAGCGTTTCGGCGAAGGTCTTCGTCCCTCGCTGGAAGCACAGGTCTGCAACCTTGCCGATGAAATCGCATACAACAACCACGATATCGATGACGGATTGCGCTCGGGACTGCTGTCAATCGATGAACTTGGGTCGATCAGGCTGTTCGCCGAGCAGGCGGAAGAAGTGAAGCGCGAATTCCCGATCTTGGGCGAGCGGCGCCTGATACATGAAACGATTCGGCGCATGATCGGTGCTTTGGCTACCGACCTGGTGGCGGAGTCAAGCCGCCGCATTTCGACCGCCGGCCCTGCGACGCTGGATGACGTACGCCGAGCTCCGTCCTTGATCGGCTTCACTCCCGCCATGAAGGAACAGAATGCAACCTTGAAGCGCTTCCTGCTAGAAAATCTGTACCGCCATCCGCGTGTTGCAGCAATGACCGAGCGAGCGGGTCAGGTGATCCGGGAACTCTTCTCGGGATTCATGGCTGAGCCGGACCGGTTGCCGGCCCAGTACCGCAACCCGGCCCAATTCGACAAAGCCCGCACCATTGCCGACTACGTTGCCGGGATGACCGACCGTTACGCCATCAGGGAGCATGGGCGTCTCTTCGGCTCGGGCGTGACAGCGGATATGGCTGCTCTATGGGAGCATGCCGGCCACGGATATTGAGTCCAGGCCACGTTCTGCGGTATATTTATCCGTTCGCCCAAGAGATTAGCGAAGCCGGGGAGAGCCACCGAAGTGCGTCGGCCACCGGCTTTTTTTGACGGTCGCATTCCAGGAATACCGAAATGGACATACCAAGCCGGCAGGGGCTCTACGACCCCGCCCATGAACACGACGCCTGCGGCGTCGGTTTCGTCGCCCACATCAAGAATCGCAAGAGCCACGCGATCGTCAAGCAGGGCTTGCAGATTCTTGAGAATCTGACCCACCGTGGCGCAACCGGCTACGATCCGTTGCTCGGCGACGGCGCGGGTATCCTGATCCAGATTCCTGACGCGTTCCTGCGTGCGGAAGCGGCCAGGCAAGGCATCAAGTTACCTGCCGAAGGCAGCTACGGCTGCGGCAACATCTTTTTGCCGCAGTCTGCCAACGGACGTGCCGCCTGCGAGTCGGCCTTGGCACGCGTCGTTCATGAGGAAGGTCAGGCTTTCCTCGGCTGGCGTGACGTGCCGCGCGACAGCCGCGGCCTGGCCCAGGCGGCCAAGGAGCGCGAGCCGGTCGTCCGCCAAGCCTTTATCGCCAGCGACTGCGCCGACCAGGATGCCTTCGAGCGCAAGCTCTTCGTCATCCGCAAGCGCGTCGAGCATGAGGTGCGCCGCCTCGACCTCGTCGACGGCAAGCAGTTCTATATTCCTACGCTGTCGTCGCGCACGCTCAACTACAAGGGCATGCTGCTGGCCCACCAGGTAGGCGAGTATTTCCTCGACCTCCAGGACCAGCGCATGGTTTCGGCACTGGCGATGGTGCACCAGCGCTTTTCGACCAACACCTTCCCGACTTGGGATCTCGCCCACCCGTTCCGCATGATCGCCCACAACGGCGAGATCAATACCCTGCGCGGCAACATCAACTGGATGGCGGCGCGGCAGAAGGCGATGGCTTCCAGATGGCTGGGCGAGGATCTCGACAAGCTGTGGCCGCTGATCGTCGAAGGCCAGTCGGACTCGGCCAGCTTCGACAACGCGCTCGAACTGCTGGTCATGGGTGGCTATTCGATGCCGCACGCCATGATGATGCTGATTCCCGAAGCATGGGCCGGCAATCCGTTGATGGACGAGGAACGTCGCGCCTTCTACGAGTTCCATGCCCCGGTGATGGAGCCCTGGGACGGCCCCGCTGCCGTGGCGTTCACCGACGGCCGCATGATCGGCGCCACGCTGGACCGAAACGGACTGCGGCCTGCTCGTTACCTGGTCACCGAGGACGACATCGTCCTGATGGCCTCGGAAATGGGTGTGCTGACCTTCCCGGAAGAAAAGATCTCCAAGAAGTGGCGCCTGCAACCCGGCCGGATGTTCCTGATCGACCTGCAACAGGGCCGCATCATCGACGACGAGGAGCTCAAGAAGACCCTCGCCACCGAGGAGCCCTATCGGCAGTGGATCGAGGAGTCGCGCGTCTTCCTGTCGCAACTGCCGGAAGCCAGGGCCATGTCGAAGATCAAGCCAACGCTGCTCGATGCGCAGCAGGCATTCGGCTACTCGCAGGAAGACGCCAAGTTCATCATCGAGCCCATGGTGCGTACCGGCGAGGAGCCGACCGGTTCCATGGGCGCAGACACCGCGCTGCCGGTGCTGTCGAACAAGAACAAGTCGCTCTACCTGTACTTCAAGCAGTTGTTCGCCCAGGTGACGAACCCGCCGATTGACCCGATCCGCGAAGAGATCGTCATGTCGCTGACCAGCTTCATCGGTCCGAAGCCGAACCTGCTGGGCATCGCCGATGAGGAGGAGGGGCTGACGCCGCGTCTGGAAGTGCATCAGCCGGTTCTGACCGACGAAGACTGCGCCCGCTTGCGCGACATCGACAAGCTGACCAAGGGTCGGTTCAAGTCGCTGGTACTCGACATCACCTATCCGGTTAGCGAAGGTGCCGCCGGCTGCGAATGCGCCATGCAGCGGCTCGCCGCCGCCGCCGAGCAATCGGTCGCCGATGGCTACAACATCGTCATCCTGTCTGATCGAGGCATCACTGCCGATCGTGTCGCGGTGCCGGCGCTGCTGGCCTGCTCCGGCGTCCATCACCACCTCGTCAGGAAGGGGCTGCGCACCAGCACCGGCCTGGTCGTCGATTCCGGCTCCGTGCGCGAGGTCCACCACTTCGCCCTGCTGGCCGGCTATGGCGCTGAAGGCGTGTGCCCATGGCTGACTTTCGCCACCATCAGGGACATGGCGGGTGACATGGCGAAGGACGGCATCAAGAACTACATCAAGGCGATCGGCAAGGGCCTGAACAAGGTGATGTCCAAAATGGGCATCTCGACCTACCAGTCCTACTGCGGCGCCCAGATCTTCGAGGCCATCGGTCTCAACAGCGGCTTTGTCGCGCGCTACTTCACCGGTACCGCGACGCAGGTCGAAGGCATCGGCCTGGCCGAGGTTGCCGAAGAGGCGGTGCGCACTCACGTCGCCGCGTTCTCCAGCGATCCAGTGCTGGCCGGCATGCTCGATGTCGGCGGCGAATACGCCTTCCGCATCCGCGGCGAAGAGCACATGTGGACGCCGGACGTGATCGCCAAGCTCCAGCATGCGACGCGCTCCGGCAAGTTCGATACCTATAAGGAATATGCCGCGCTCATCAACGACCAGAGCAAGCGCCACATGACACTGCGCGGCCTGTTCGAGATCAAGCCGGCCGGCGCGCCCGTGCCGCTCGAGGAAGTCGAATCGGCCAAGGAAATCGTCAAGCGCTTCGCCACCGGCGCGATTTCGCTCGGGGCCATCTCGACGGAATCGCATACCACGCTGGCCATAGCCATGAACCGCATTGGCGGCAAGTCCAATACGGGCGAAGGCGGCGAGGATCCACGTCGCTTCCGGAAGGTTGGTGCCGGCGCGACGGTGGCCAGCGTCATCGGCGCTGCGCAGGTCGAGCGCGACATTCCGCTTCAGGAAGGCGACTCGCTGCGCTCGGCGATCAAGCAGGTCGCCTCGGGCCGATTCGGTGTGACCACCGAGTACCTGACCAACGCCGACCAGATCCAGATCAAGATGGCCCAGGGCGCCAAGCCTGGCGAAGGCGGGCAGTTGCCTGGCCACAAGGTATCCGAGTACATCGGCTTTCTGCGCCATTCCGTGCCGGGCGTCGGCCTCATCTCGCCGCCGCCGCACCACGACATCTACTCCATCGAGGATCTGGCGCAACTGATCCACGACCTCAAGAACGCCAACCCGAAGGCCGAAGTCTCGGTCAAGCTCGTATCGGAAGTCGGCGTCGGCACGGTTGCGGCGGGTGTCGCCAAGGCCAAGGCCGATCATGTCCTGATTTCGGGCTTCGACGGCGGCACCGGCGCCTCGCCGATCTCGTCGATCAAGCATGCCGGCACCGTCTGGGAGCTCGGCCTCGCCGAGACGCAGCAGACGCTGGTGCTGAACCGCTTGCGCGGCCGCATCCGCGTGCAGGTCGACGGGCAGATGAAGACTGGCCGTGACGTCATCATCGGCGCGCTGCTCGGTGCCGACGAGTTCGGCTTCGCCACTGCGCCACTGGTCGTCGAAGGCTGCATCATGATGCGCAAGTGCCACCTCAACACCTGCCCGGTCGGCGTTGCCACGCAGGATCCGGTGCTGCGCAAGCGCTTCACCGGCCAGCCCGAGCACGTGGTCAATTACTTCTTCTTCGTCGCCGAGGAGGCCCGCCAGCTCATGGCGCAGATGGGCATCCGCAAGCTGGACGACCTGATCGGTCGTACCGACCTGCTCGACATGCAGCACGGCATCGAGCACTGGAAGGCGAAGGGACTCGACTTCTCGAAGATCTTCCACATGCCGGCTGCGGGTGACGACGTCGCGCGCAACCATCGTGAAAAGCAGGACCACAACCTTGGCCCCGCGCTCGATCACCAGTTGATCGCGAAAGCGAAGCCGGCCCTTGAGCGCGGCGAGAAGGTTGCGTTCGACAGTCCGGTCAGGAATGCCAACCGCACCGTCGGCACCATGCTGTCGAACCAGGTGGCGAGCCGCTACGGCCATGCCGGTTTGCCGGATGACACGATCCACATCCGCATGTCCGGCATCGCCGGCCAGAGCTTCGGCGCGTTCCTGGCGCGTGGCATCACGCTCGAACTGACGGGCGAGGCCAATGACTACGTCGGCAAGGGCCTGTGCGGCGGCAAGATCGTTGTCAAGCCGCCCAAGGAGTTCAAAGGCCGGCCCAGCGAAAACATCATCGTCGGCAATACCGTGCTCTACGGCGCCATCGAGGGCGAGGTGTTCTTCCGCGGCGTCGCCGGCGAGCGCTTCTGTGTGCGCAACTCCGGTGCGACGGCGGTCGTCGAAGGCACGGGCGACCATTGCTGCGAATACATGACCGGCGGCACCGTGGCCGTGCTCGGCCGCACCGGCCGCAACTTCGCCGCTGGCATGTCCGGCGGCATGGCCTATGTGTTCGACGAGGACGGCAGCTTTGCGAATCGCTGCAACGTCTCGATGGTGACGCTGGAGAAGGTATTGCCGGCGGCCGAGCAAGCCAACGACGGCACCCGCCACAAGGTGGGCGAGCT
>JAEHDA010000131.1 GCA_016880655.1 Rhodocyclaceae bacterium | reverse complement strand
TGACCGCGATCTCGTTCGCCGTGGTCGGAAATTTCGAGGACGCCGTCTTATGTTGGCGCAGCCAGGCGGCGCGCTGGCCGGAGGAGGCGAGCGGTATACTGCTCGCGGCAGGTGCGGGCGCGCTGGGTGTGCGTCTCGGGTTGCCGATCGATGCTGGTGGCGTACTTGGCGATCGGCCGGAACTGGGGGTGGGCGACGATGCCGATCCCGACTTCATGCAGAGCACCATCGGCCTCGTCTGGCGATCGTTGGTGATGGCGCTGTTGCTGCTGACCCTGCTGGGAATCGCCAGTTGGGCGGGTTGATTACACATAACAGGAGTGGAAAAAATGGCTGACAAGAGGGAAGTGGTTGTTCTGAGCGCCGTCCGCAGCGCGGTGGGCACATTCAACGGGGCACTGAAGGATATCGAGCCGGCCGAACTGGGCGGGCTGGTGGTCAAGGAAGCGATTGCGCGGTCCGGTGTCGATCCGAAAGCGATAACGTTCGCCACGGTCGGCAACTGCATTCCGACCGAAGCCCGCTATCCGTATGTCGCCCGCGTGGCGACCATCCAGGGCGGCATGTCCATGGATTCGGTGGCGTTCGCGGTGAACCGCCTGTGCGGCTCCGCGCAGCAGGCCATCGTCAGTTCGGCGCAAGCCATCATGATGGGCGACGCCGATTTCGCCCTCGGCGGCGGCGTCGAAGTCATGTCGCGCGGCGCCTATCTGCTGCCCGCGCTGCGCTCGGGCGCGCGCATGGGCGACACCAAGGCCATCGACGCCATGGTCGCCGTGCTGACCGACCCGTTTGGCGTCGGCCACATGGGCATCACCGCCGAGAACCTGGCGGTCAAGCACGGCATTACTCGCGAAGAGCAAGATGCCTTCGCCGTCGAGTCGCAGAAGCGCGCCGTCGCGGCCATCGCCGAAGGCCGCTTCAAGTCGCAGATCGTGCCGCTCACCTTCCAGACCCGCAAGGGCGACGTGGTGTTCGATACCGACGAACATCCCAAGGCCGGCACGACGATGGAAACCCTGGCCAAGATGAAGCCCGCCTTCAAGAAGGATGGCACCGTCACGGCCGGCAACGCCTCCGGCATCAACGATGCGGCTTCCTTCCTGGTGCTGGCCGATGCCGCCAAGGCGTCCTCGGGCGGCCACAAGCCGATCGCCCGCCTGGTCGCCTACGCCATCGCCGGCGTGCCGAACGACGTGATGGGCGAAGGCCCGATCCCGTCGTCGAAGGTGGCCTTGCAAAAGGCCGGCCTCAAGCTCGACCAGATGGACGTCATCGAGTCGAACGAAGCCTTCGCTGCGCAGTCGATCACGGTTGCCAAGGGCCTCGGCCTCGATCCCGCCAAGACCAACCCGAACGGCGGCGCCATCGCCCTCGGCCACCCGGTCGGCGCCACCGGCGGCGTCATCGTCACCAAGCTGCTGCACGAACTGATCCGCAGCAACGGTCGTTACGGCATGGCCACCATGTGCATCGGCGGCGGCCAGGGCATCACGACCATCTGGGAACGCGTGTAAAAGTCAGGCGTGGCGACACGCCTCTAAGCGTAACAAGACGGGCCGGCCAGGGAATCTGGTCGGCCCGTTTTCGCGACGGACTGAACGCTAATTTGCCGAATCCGGTAGGTCTTCGCCTTTCCCCGTAGAAACATGGCGGTATCGATTGCGGCCCTGCATCTTGGCCTCGTACATGGCCATGTCGGCGTTCTTCATCAGCGTTTCCTCGTCCATCCCGTCCTCAGGGTAGCAGGCGACACCGATGCTGGCGCTGACCAGCAACTCCTTACCCGCCAGGTGGAACGGCCGGGCGGTCTGAACGACTATCTTCTCCGCCACCTGGCCGGCATCGTGCCGGCTGCTGACGTTGTCCAGCAGCACCGTGAATTCGTCGCCGCCTTGCCGGGCGACGATATCGCTGTTGCGCAGGCAATCCCGAATCCGTGCCGCGGCCTCGACGAGCAGCTGGTCGCCCACGGCGTGGCCCAGCGAGTCGTTGATGGCCTTGAAATGGTCGAGGTCGATGAACAGTACGCCGATCTGCTCGTTGCGGCGGTCGGCCCTGGCAATGGCTTCGCCGAGTTGCTCCCGGAAGCGGCCGCGATTCGGCAGCGCCGTGAGCGGATCGTGGTGCGCAAGATATTCGAGGCTTGCTTCGTAGCGCTTGTATTGCGAGATGTCGCTGCTGACGAAGACATAGTGCGAGACTTCGCCGCTGCCATCGAGCACCTGACCGACGCCCGTGCGCTGCGGGAACTCCTCGCCATCGCGGCGGCAGGCGAGGATTTCGCCCTGCCAGTGGCCGGCAGCCGCCACCTGGTCCAGGACGCCGGCGAGCAGGTTCGGTTCCTGCCGCTTCGCCAACAGGAACTGCGGGGTGCGCCCGACGGCCTCCTCCTTGGCATACCGGGTCATGGCCGTGAACGCCCGATTGACCGAGACGATCTTCAGTTGCTTGTCGGTGATCATGATCGCGTCGCTCGTGCTCTCCATGGCGTTGGCGGCGACTTCCAGTTGCGATTTGCGGGTTTCGAGCTGGTCGTCCCGGATGCCGATCTGACGCAGCATTTCATTGAAGCCGTCGATCAAGTCGCCGACCTCGTCGTCGCCGAGCTTTGCCACCCGCAGCCGGTAGTTCCGGGTGCGGGTGATGTCCCGCGTCGCCTGCGCGAGTCGGGCAATCGGCTCGGAAACGATGCCCTGCAGCAGCGAGGACAGGATCAACGCCGCCAGTCCGGCCATCAGGAAGATCAGGCTGAGCAGCCCGACGTCGACCCAGAATGCCGTCCTGATCTGTCGCAGGTCGGCATCGATGCGAATTGTCCCGATCCGGTCGCCGTCGAGCAGTATCGGTCCGGATACGTACATGACGTCGTCGCGCAGCAGGTCGCCCGAACTGCTCCAGACCAGGGCGGTGCCGGCTGCCGGAACGGCGAACGCTGCGGGCGCGGGCGTTGGCGTCGAGCCCGGGGCGGCGTAACGGGCGAACAACTCACCCCGGCCCTTGTAGACCTGGGCGGCAAGAATGCTGGAATCGACGGCGAACGCCGCCAGCGTTTCCTCTGCCGAGGCCGGATCGTCGAACGCCACCGCCGCCGCGATATTCGAACTTACCGCCTTGCCTAGCGTCGTAAGCCGGGCCGCCTCCTGGCCCCACGCCACAGTCGCATAGCGCACGACCAGTACCCCGCCACCCAGCAGGATGGTGGCGCTGACCGTGGCCATGATGATGAACATCAACTTGCCGCGAATCGAGAAGTTGCGCAAGAGATGGATCACGGCCTAGCCTCGCGAGTCCACCAGGAGCGCACGCTGCAGAAGCTGCGCGCGAAAGCGAAGACCGAGGCGCTCGCCGGAATCGCGATCGATCTCGAAACGGATCTTGTTGTTGACGACCGTCAGGTTGATGATGCCGCCCCGGCGCAGGAAGTCGTCCGACTCGCCCACCGTCAGGACGGCAGACTTGAGCTGGGCCGGATCGAGGTTGAAGCCGCCGTCGTCGGACGAGGCAACATAGATCATGTTGCATTGCCGGGCACCGACGATGGTGTCGATGCGGCGCACGACGACCTTGCGCCCCTTGATGGACTTGCCGGCCAGGGTCTCCCGTGCGCTGATGAACGGCTCCGTGCCCACCACGCACAGGGTGAAGGGGTCGTCGGGACCGGCAAAGGCGCTGGCCGGCCAGTCGACGAACTTCGCGAAGTTGTAGAGGAATGCCGCCTTGACGTGATACTGGGTAATCGGTGCCTGCTGGCTGTAGGCATCGGTCGCGTCGGCAGCCACCGCAACGATCGCCGTGCCGAGCGTCAGGAGCATCCGGCGAACGACCGTCGCCAGGCCTTCGGAGTCCCGCGCCGCCGGCTGTCCGCTTTGCCCCAGGATCGCGTCGTCGATCGCTTCGCGCATGGCGTCAGTAATAGATGGAGACCGTGATGGTGTCCTGATACGTGCCGCTTCTGACCGGCTGCTTGGCGTTGACCCGGCCGTAGACCGTATAGTCGGTCGGTATGCCCGTGCCGATGCCACTGACCGTATCGGTACCGGCCGTATTGCCCCACACCGTGGTGCGCGACCCGTCGCGATAGAGCGAGTAATCCAGGGCGCCCGAACCGCTCGTCATCTTGCGGTTGGCAACGGTGGCGCCGGCGCCGGCGCCGGCATTGAGACCGATCACGTAAGCCACATCCAGGGTGCAGGTCACGCTGACGATCGAGGTCTGGTCCGCGGGCGACGACTGGAGCGGATCGTAGCGCCCGAAGGCGAGATCGAAAGCGGACACGTTGCAGGAATCGACGGCGGTGACCGAAATCTGGAAGTGCGTGGTCTGCGACGAGGCCGGCAATTCCAGGTTCATCAACTGGTCCAGGCTGAGGTCGGTCAAGGCTTCCTGCGCCGAGGCCGCCCCGCTGATCGTGGCGGCGAGCGCGAGCAGGCATGCGCAAATGCCCGCGCGCGTCGTCGTCGCGAGAGGGGTGCAGCGTTGTCGTCGAGGACTCATGGCGCCATCCGGGTCAGGTGTCATGGATCAATAGATCACCGACACGACGATCGTGTCGGCATAGGTGCCGACGGCCACATTCTGGCCGGCCGGAATCCGACCATATACGGAATAGTCTATCGTCGTCGACAGGAGCAGGAGCAGATAGCCGTCCGATACCGTCGCCGAGCCGCCTGTCCCGTCGCCCCAGATCACGGTACGCCCGGGCCCCGTGTACAAGTTGTACTGCAGCCGATACGCGCCGTTCGCCATTTCCCTCGCCGCATAGGTCGTGCTCAAGCCGGTGCTCAGCTGGATGGTGTAGCCGACCAGGAGGCTGAGGAGATTGGTGCAGGTGACGCTGATCGTGCCGACCGAATCGGCCGGCGCCGCGGAGAGCGGGTTGTAGGAACCGAAATTCGTCGAACCGGCCGTCGCCGTGCAGGTGAGCGCCGACGACGCCACTGGGTGGGCCAGGAACAGAATCGCGACGGCGGCGATCAGGCGGCGGCGATTCATCATCGCGCGATCCCGGTGCAGACGAACGGTCCGAGGACGGGGAGCGGCTTGCCGTCATCGGGCATGGTGAACCGGATCGTGCATGACCGTCCTTGCCAGCTGACCCGCAGCCGGTTCTCGCGCGCCAGGTCCGTGACATAGGCTTCGCCGCGCAAGGCGACGGGAAACTCCTCGGCGTGCCCGTCGACGGTGACCAGGGCGCCGGACGGAACCGGGCTGCCGTCTTCGAGCAGGAGGCGCAGAAGGGCACCGCGGGAACGGCGCACTGGAAATTCGACCAGCTTGGCGTTTCGCCTGCCCAGGGTCACCGACATGCGCAATGTTCCCACCTGCGCATCCAGCGGCAGCGCGTCCTGCTGGATGCTGATGGCGTTTTCCTGGTAGGGGCGCAGGGCGGGAATCACCGCCGATCCCGAACTGTCGGTTTGCGCCACCATTTGGTTGTCCAGGAAGATCGGCACGTTCGGGAAGTCGCCTACCTTGACGACGGCAAAGCTTTCGTTGAGCCGCCGCGACATGCGCACTTCGCCGCCCAGCAGCGAGACTCCGCCCGACGCGCTCAGCCGCGTACCGGTTGTGCCGTCGGCGTCCGCCGCTTCGATGCCATAGGTGCCGATGTCGTTTTGCGCCGCCAAGGCGAGGTCCGTCCTGGCATGCGGTCCGCCGGCCGTCCGGACGCGGTAACCGTAGCCCGCGCCTTGCGGCAGGCTCTGCTGAACCTGGACCGAAGGGGTACTCTCGTCGCCCTGTCTGGTCCAATCGATGTTGGCTGAAGTGCGCGGCCCCAGGGCACAGGTGAGGCTGACGCCGACGCTGCGGATCGGCTCGCCGCTCAGCGAGTGAAGTCCGAACATGGACAGGAACAGGTTGTTGGTGATGCCCAGGCTGTAACCGGCGCTGACGAATTCGATGCCGGGCTGCGCGCGATTGACCTGCTTCGTATAGCTGGCGAAGAGCGAGCCGCCGCTGCGCATCGAATACGTGGCGCGCGCCGAGCTGATCCGGCGCGGCGGCAGGTTCGGTCCGGACAGTCCGAGCTGTGCGAACGCCGCGCTGCTTGCCTGGGTCTGCGCGCCGAAGCTGAATCGGCGCGCCTGACGGTCCATGCCGACCAGCAGCAGGCTGCCGCTGCCCAGCGAACTTCGGCTCGCAGCGGCGGCTGTATTCAGGGTACCGATATCGGGGACCAGCCAGCTGATGCCGCCGCCGACGGTCTGCCGGCCCTCGGCGAGTTCCAGGCGGGCTTCGGCGGTGAGGTCATCGGCAATGCCATAGCGGTGCGTGCCGGCGGCAAAGGGCGGGCCGTAGGCGTTGTTCTCGACGGCGTAGTGCTGGCGCACGTAACCCGCCTCGTAGGTGTAGTCGTGCAGGCCTTCGCGCAACAGGGAATTGCTGACATAGTAGGGCAGGCTGACGACGGACTCGCGCCCGAGCAGGTCGCGCACGACCACTCTGACCTGCCCCTGGCCGGTAATAGCGGGAATGTTCGCGATCGAGAACGGCCCGTAGGGCACCTTCTGGCTGAGGCGCAAGGCGTTGTCCACGTACAGGTCGACGGTCGACGGCTGTAGCGCTTCCCCGCTTATTCCCGGCAGGGGAAAGGGAACGAAATCGGGCCGCGTTGAGAAATCGGTACCCCATTGCACGCCGCCAAAACGTACCGAACGGCCCCAGGTCCCGGGCCGACCGATGCCGTCGCCCAGACGAAGGCTGCGCATCGAGTCGGCATCGTCATGGGTCCAGGCCGTATCGAGGCGGATCATCTGCTTGCGCGGGCTGTCGAGGTCGCGGCCGAGAAATGTCGTCGTGCCCAGGCCTAGGGCGTTGAACGTCCCGAACTCAATCAGTCCGTCGAGGCGGGTGAGCGCTTCCTGGCGGGAATACTGAAGATCGTAGTTCAGGAACGATCCCGGCGACACCGGACCGGGCATTGAGTACCGGGCTGCCCTTGCCCGGACGAAGGTGGGCACGAAAGTCCGCGCATCGCCTTCTACCTTGAGGATCTGGCTTCGCTCGTCGATGCCATAGCGCAGCCCTTCGATCTCGTCCAGCGCCGCATAGTCGATGCCTTTGTATGAAAACGGTTCCGCCGCCGGCGCCCGGATGCGCCAGCGCGCAAGATCCTCGACGCTCGCCATCAGTTGCCCGTTACTGCGGCGCAGGAGATGGGCCGGCCGGGGCATCGGCGCACCGTTGACCTGAACTTCCAGCCACAGGCTGGACAGATGCGCTGCGTTCTGCACGCGCTGTAGGGAGTCCGCGCTCAGCACGTCCAGCTTGAGAGCCGTCTGAGCGTGTGCTGCCAGGGCCATACCCGCAGTCAGCAGACATGATGCGACATGTTCAAGGCGCTTCCACGTCAAGCTCGACATCGCTCGTGCCCTGGTCGGATTCGGCCGACAGACGCACGCGCCCTTCCGCCAACGACTCCTTCAGATGAAACACCCATTGCCGTACCTGGCCCGGCAACAAGTAGGCCGCCACCGCTTGAGAGGCCAGTTCGCGATCGGCTTGCCGCCCTCTCAGCGTGACCCGAATCAGCTTCACGTGAGCGTTGCCCTCGTTGCCGGCAGACAGCGTCACCGTGCTGCGGTCCTTGCCGCGGAGCAAGCGCCAGCGCAGCGCCGGCCGGGCGCTCTGCTCCGCAGCCACGAATAACGGCACGCCTATGCGGATCGCGACCTGCACGCCTTGGTAGCCGAGTGTCGGCGGCGGCGGCACTTCCTCGAGGAACAATCGATACGAGAGTTCCCGCTGCGCATCCGGTGTACGGTTCAGTCCCACCCGGACGACTTGCGGCTGACCCGGCCGGACCGTCATGATGGGCGGCGTGGCAACGATGTCGTCGGTTGGTTCGTAGTGCTCGAATTCGCCGTTGGCCAGCCAGCGCATCAGCCGCAATTGAACCACGACAGCTCCCGTCCCCTTGTTTTCCAGGGTCATTGCCGCCGTGGGATGGGCCTCATCAAGATCGAGCCGGATCGGATTGATGCTCAGGCTGCCCGCTTCGGCCGGGCCAAAGCAGCTGCCAAGCAGGGTGAGACAAGCCAGGTACCAGGGCCGGAGAAAGTGGCGCAGCACGGTAATGTCAGAAGTTGACGGTCACGGTGATCGTGTCCGTATAGCTGCCAGGCGCAGTGTTTTGTCCGTTGGGAATTCGTCCGTACACGGTGAACGGGACCGCAATGCCGGTACCGGTGCCCGACACAGTATCCGTGGCTGGGGTATTACCCCACACCGTTGCACGCGACGCATCCTGGTACAGGGAATATGCGAGCGTGTTGGCGCCGGAGGTCATGATGCGTGCCGACACGGTGGCGCCACTGCCCACGCCGGCATTGAGCCCGATGTTGAAGGGCGCCAGCAGCGTACACTGCACCGTCACGGTGGAACTGCCGTCGGTTGGCGATCCGGCCAGCGGGTCGTAAGTGCCAAAGGCCAGGTTGGTGGCCGAAACGTTGCAGCTGCTTAGCACTGTCGCCGTCACCTGAAACGTCGTGGTGGACGTCGCGGCGAGGACACCTCGTGCCGCGAGGGCAAGCAGAACCACCGTAATGAACCTTGCGCCAGCAGTAGACATCAGCGTTCCCCTCCGAAACTCGTATTGCCTGAAGCGTGTAGCGTCGAGTCGAGTTTATACACCCTGAAGTTTCCGTCTGTCAGGTGCAATGGTCCGAACAGACTATAGAGGCTTTGCTTGTCGTTCCATGACTTCGGTCAAACGCCTGGTCATTTCCGCCATCTCCGCCTCAAGCTGCGCAATGCGTCGGGCGAGTTGGGCGATGGTTGCCGATTCGCCGGCAGTGGCTACCAGGGCTTCGATTTCGTCTGCATCGTCTACCTCGCCGCCGAACAGGTGGGCGAAGCGCGACTCGCGCTTGCCGGGTTCGCGCGCCAGGCGCTTGACGAAGGGGCCGTCCTCCCGCCGCGCCAGGGCGTCCAGCGCCGCTTCGACCTCGGTGACATCCTTCAGCGGGCACAAGCGGCTGGCGCGGCTGCGCAGTTCGCCCGGGGTTTGCGGGCCGCGCAGCAGCAGTTCGCAGACGATGCCGAGTTCCTGAGGCGTGAATTTCAGGGTGCCGTATTCGGTGTTGCAGAAGCGGTGCTGGTATTTCGCGACGCGACTCCCGAAGCCGCCATGTTCGCTCACCAGGTAGCGCTTGCTGAGTTGGTCGAGAGTCCGCTGGACGGTCGCCTCATCCAGTTCCAGCACCGGATCGCGGTTGCTCTTCTGGTTGCAGGCGTTGACGAGCGCATTGAGGGAGAGCGGATATTGCTCGGGAGTGGTGATTTCCTTCTCGATCAGGCAACCGACGACGCGGGCTTCATGCGGGGAAAGTTCGATGGTCATGGAGTCTCCGTGGCCCTATTGACGGCGCCGGTGATAGTGCGGAAATG
>JAEHDA010000130.1 GCA_016880655.1 Rhodocyclaceae bacterium | reverse complement strand
GTCGCCGCGACGAACTGCCTGCGCAGCCAGGAAAGCGGCGCGAAGCCGACCGTGTTGCGGATCGGCGAAACGCCCATCAGGTCGAGTCCGAGCAGGATCACCACCAGGCCGGCGACGATCTGCAGAACGCCCTGCGCCAGGCCGATGCCGCCAGTGGCGACGATCACCGCGCCCAACGCGGCGGCGACGAGGCCGACCAGCGCATAGATCGATAGCCGCGCGCCGTGATACGCGAGGTAGGCCCACAAGCCGCCGGCCTTCACCTTCATGAAGAACGCCGACACCAGCCCGCCGCACATGCCCAGGCAATGTCCGCTGCCGAGCAGGCCGGTCATGAAGGCGAGCCAGTACGAGAACTCCTGTAGGTGATGCGAGTGATCCATGGGCGTGAGCATAGCAGTGCCTGTCCAGATCGGCTCGCCGTCGGTGCAGCAATCCGCCGCGCGACTATTTGCCACATTCCGCGCGGGCGGCCGGCCCACTAGCATGCGTGACGGGCTCCGCTACGGTGCCGGTCAATGATCGGGATCAAGAAATGGAGTGAGATCGGATTATCAGTTGGGGGACGATGACATGAACTTGGCAAGACTCCTGTCGATCATTGCGGCCACGGCGATCTGTATGGCCGAGCCCGCATGGGCCGGTGGCAACGTCGACGATGATCTGCGACAGGCTGCGAAGCTGCACCGGAACGGCGAGACGGCCCAAGCCATGGCCATCTGGCGCACTTGGGCAGAGCGGGGCGACACCGATGCCGCCTACAACCTGGCCGTCGTCCATCATTACGGTGATGGCGCAGCGCGTAACGCCGCCGAAGCACTGAAGTGGTATCGCCAGGCGGCGGAACGCGGCGACCGTGTCTCCCAGTATCAGATCGGCCTGATGTACCAGGTCGGCGACGGTGTGCCGGCCAATGCCGAGGAGGCGCACCGCTGGTTTGTCGCCCACCGACAGCATCACGTTCACCATGACCACAGCCCGAAGATGCAGGAATGGCGGCGTCAGGCTGCCGCGCATATCTGGCAGCGGGATATGCGCGAGTCGCTCGCCACGTCGCGGCAGAACGGCGCGGCCATCGTGGCCGACTTGCAGCGCCGGGCCGCAACCGTCGCGGTGGCGACGGAGCGGCCGAAGCTGGCCGCGTCAGCGCTGTAGGCGCAGTGAGTTGGTCAGCACCGACACCGAGCTCATGCCCATCGCCGCGGCGGCGATCATCGGGTTGAGGCGGCCGGCGGCAGCGACGGGGATCGCGACGACGTTGTAGCCGAGTGCCCAGAACAGGTTCTGGCGGATCACGCGCATGGTCTTGCGCGAGAGTTCGATGCCCGCCGCGACGCGGGCGATGTCGCCGCCGACCAGCGTCACGTCAGCGGCTTCCACCGCGATGTCGGCGCCGCCGCCGACCGCGAAGCCGACGTCGGCTGCGGCCAGGGCGGGCGCATCGTTGATGCCGTCGCCGATCATGCCGACCTTGGCGCCCTGTGCCTGCAACTTGCGGATGACTTCGAGCTTGTCGGCGGGCGTGGCGCGGGAGATGACTTCGTCGATGCCGACCTCGCGCGCGATGTGCCGCGCGGCCGCTTCCACGTCGCCGGTCGCCATCACCGTCTTCATGCCGAGGCGGTGCAAGAGCGCGATCGCCTCGCGCGCGCCGGGCCGCGCCCGGTCGGCGATGGCGAACAGCGCCACGCAGCGGCTGCCTTGCGCGACGAACACGGGCGTCTTGCCCTGCTCGGCAAAGGCGTCGGCGCGCGCCTGCCATGCGGCGCAGGAGACGCCGGCCTCTTCGAGCAGCGCGGCGTTGCCGATCAGCAGCGGTTCGTCCTCGCAGCGCGCGCGTACGCCGCGGCCGGGCACGGCCTCGAAATCGAAAGTCAGCCGTGGCGATACGCCGAGCGATTGGCAGTACGTGCCGATGGCGCGCGCCAGGAAGTGCTCGGAGTGGCTTTCCGCGCCCGCGACGCGCGCGAGCAGTTCCCCCTCGTCCGCGCCTTCGGTGACGAAGTCGGTCACCGCCGGCCGGCCTTCGGTGATGGTGCCGGTCTTGTCGAACACCAGCGTGGTGAGCTTCGCGGCGGTTTCCAGCGCCGCGCCGTTGCGGATGTAGATGCCGCGCTTCGCCGCCTGGCCGGTACCGACCATGATGGCGGTGGGCGTCGCCAGCCCGAGCGCGCAGGGGCAGGCGATCAGCAGCACCGCCACGGAATGCGCCAGCGCGCGCGAAGCCGGGTGCCCGGCCAGCAGCCAGCCGCCGAGCGTGGCCGCGGCGATGGCGCCGACGGCGGGCACGAAGCGCGCGGAGATGCTGTCGGCCAGGCGCTGCACCGGCAGCTTGGCGCCCTGTGCGTGGTCGACCATGCGGATGATGCCCGAGAGCACGGTGTCGCCGCCGACGGCGCTGACGCGCATGACGAACGCGCCGGTGCCATTGAGGCAACCGCCGGCCACCGCGTCGCCGATGCCCTTCGCGACCGGCAGCGATTCACCCGTGAGCAGCGATTCGTCGATGGCCGAGCCGCCTTCGACGACCATGCCGTCGGTCGGCACCTTGTCGCCGGGGCGCACGCGCACCAGGTCGCCGACCACGAGATCGTCGACCGCCACTTCCTCCTCGATGCCGTCTTTCAGGCGCAGCGCGGTGGCCGGTTGCAGTTCGATCAGCTTGCGGATCGCCTCGGAGGCGCGGCCCCGGGCGCGCTCCTCCATGTAGCGGCCGGCCAGCACGAAACTGAGGATGCCCGCCGCCGATTCGAAGTAGACGTGGTGCTGCGGCCGCAGTACGCCGGGCAGGCTGTAGGCCCAGGCCGCACCGGCGCCAATGGCGATCAGCGTGTCCATGTTGGCCTCGCGCTGCTTGGCCAGCATCCAGGCCTTGCGGAAGATGTCGCCGCCGGGGCCGAACACCGTCGCCGTCGACAGCGCGAATTCGACCAGGCGTAGCACCGGGTCGCGGTGCATCAGCATGCCCGAGACCATCACCGGCGCGGTCATCGCCACGGCTTGCCAGAGCTTCCTCTTGGCCAGTTGCAGTCGTTCCTTCTCGCGCTCGACCATCAGCCGGCGCTGCGCCAGCGTGTCCATCGGCCGCGGCTCGTAGCCAAGCTTCTTGACCGAGGCGAACAGCTCGTCGCGCGTGAGCTGTCCCTTCACCGTCGCCGTGCCGGCCGCGAAATTCACCGTCGCACCCTGCACGCGCGGATCGCGCGCGAGCGACATCTCGATCAGGAGCGCGCAGGAAGCGCAAGTCATGCCCTCGACAGCGACGTTGCATTCCTGCACCGGGCCGTCGGGCTGCACGACCGGGGCGGTTGCGGGCTTGGGAGGCGGCGCGCTGGCGATGTTGCCGATCACCGCGTCGAGCGTCGCCAGCAAGCGTACTTCCGGCAGCGCGGCGGGATCGTAGTGCACGACCACCGAGCCGATCTCCGGCACGGCGCGCACGCCACTGATCGCGGGATGCTTGCGCAGCAGGATTTCCAGGATGTAACAGCGCTCGGGCTGCCTCGCCAGCGGCGGCGAGACGACGCGCAGCCGGCGCGACAGGCGGTGGACGACGCGGAAGTGCTTCACGCTCACTTGTTCGACTTGCGGTAGCGGATCAGCAGGAACACCAGATAGAAGGTCGTCAGCCAGGCGTCGGCGTGCTTGAGGGGCTCCTTCATCCAGCGCTTGGTGATCAGTTCCCAATGCACCTTGATGAGGTAGAACATCAGCACGTCGTTGAGGAAGTTGATCGTCGCCTTCTCCGTCAGCGCGCCCTTCATGACCGGATCGAGCCGCGACTTGATCGAGCCGCCCATGAAACGCTCGGCCCACTTGCCGGCCTCGCCGAGGAGCTTGGCGCCGGGCAGCGACGCGACGGCGGGCACCGTCGAAGGCGCCGACGACGGTGGCGATTCCGGCGGCAGCGTATCGAGCAGGCCACGCAACTGGCGGCCGACATCGGTGAGGCCGCATTGTCCGGCGTCGAAATGGATCGACAGGCGGCGCCCCTCCGGTTCGAAGGTGACGCGATAGACGCCGGCCCGCTCACGCAGCCCGGCGTCGAGATGCGCCTGCGCAGCCGGATCGAACAGGCGCGCCGGCAGTTCGAGCCGCAGGTGGCCGGGTTCCTTGTAGCGGACGACGATGGCGTGGGACAGGGCGGCGGCATCCATGCTCGACTCCTTAGGCCTTCGGGGCGGCAGCCTTCGCTTCCTTGTCCTGCGCCTCGGCGACTAGGTCTTCGAGGTTTTCTTTCTGGTGCAGCGCGAAGTCCTTGCCCATGCCCGTCGCCTTGGAAACGGCGGCGACGATTTCCTTCTCGTACTTGTGCAGCAGGTAGCCGGCGGCGATGCCGCCCGCCAGCAGCACCAGCGGATTCTTGAACGGGTTGAACGGATTGAAGCTACCGAGCAGCCCCTTGCCGGCAGCAAAGCCGGTGGCGGCCATCATCGCGCCCTGGGTCACCGGGTGGCTCATCATGCCGCCCTGCATCGATTGCATGTGGCGCATCATCTCTTCGTTCATCATGGTCGAGCTCCTTAGGGAAGGTTCTTCGTATTCTGCCCCGGCGCGGCGGGGATTTCATTGATGTCGTGCAACATCTGGTAAATGCC
>JAEHDA010000129.1 GCA_016880655.1 Rhodocyclaceae bacterium | reverse complement strand
TGGTCGAGGAGGCGCACCGCAACGTCGACCAGGAAAAGGCGCAGGAACTCGTCAAGAAGATGAAGTCCGGCAAGGGCTTCGACCTCAACGACTTCAAGGAACAGATCGGCCAGATGCGCAAGATGGGCGGCCTGTCCTCCATGCTCGACAAGCTGCCGGCCCAGTTCGGCCAGATGGCGCAGCAGGCCGGCAGCGCGGTCGATGACAAGCAGACCCGGCGCATCGAGGGCATCATCAATTCCATGACGCCCATCGAGCGGGCCAAGCCGGAGCTGATCAAGGCCAGCCGCAAGCGTCGCATCGCCACTGGCGCCGGCGTTCAGGTGCAGGAAGTCAACCGGCTGCTCAACCAGTTCGAGCAGACGCAGAAGGTGATGAAGCAGTTCTCCAAGGGCGGCATGGCCAAGATGATGCGCGGCATGAAGGGCATGCTGCCGGGCATGCGCTGAGCCGGAGGCGCACTCCCGCGGGGATTCCCTCCGGTCACACCACGGCTGACTTTTACCGCGGCGCGCTGAAGCTGCGCTGCCCCCAGTTCCACTGCCGCTCCCACGCGCCGCGCACCAGATTCGGATAGTCGGGCGCGCCCAGGCTGCCGTTGTAGCGGCCCAGCGCACGATAGAGATTGCCCTTCTCGATGTCGAGGTAGTGGCGCAGGATCGTGCAGCCGAAACGCAGATTGGTGCGCAGGTGGAACAGGTTGTGGTCGCCGTTGCCGATCAGCTTGACCCAGAACGGCATCACCTGCATGTAGCCGCGCGCGCCCGCCGAAGACACGGCGTATTTCTTGAAGCCGCTCTCCACCTGGATCAGGCCGAGCACGAGTTGCGGGTCAAGGCCGGCGCGTTGCGCTTCGTAGTAAACGGTCTTCAAGAGATCCAGCCGAGCCTGCTTGTCGGGGATGCGTTTCTCCAGCCGACGCGACATCTCCGCCAGCCAGGTGACCTTCTCTTCGGTGCTGGCGAACTTCGGTTCCGGCGAGGCGCGGTCGGCCACGGCGGCGTGCAGCGCCGCCCGCACGCTGGCCGCCAGCGGCTCATACTGCTGCGTGCCGGCCCAGCTTGTGCCAGAGACGGCGAGCAGCGCAAGTGCAGTGATGAAACGAGCGCTCAGCCGCACAATTTCCCGCGCAGGACCTCCACCATCTCGCCGGCAGGAACCATCGTCGCATCCGCGTCGCGGCGGCCCTTGTATTCGAATTTGCCGTCCTTCAGGCCGCGCTCGCCGATGACGATCCGGTGCGGCACGCCGATCAATTCCCAGTCGGCGAACATCACGCCGGGGCGTTCGTCGCGGTCGTCGAGAATGACATCCACGCCCGCCGCGATCAAGTCGTCGCGCAGTTCGTCGGCGGAGGCCCGCACCGTCTCCGACTTGTGGTAGCCCATCGGCACGATCACGACCTCGAAGGGGGCAATGGCGGCCGGGAAGATGATGCCGCGCTCATCAAAGCCCTGCTCGATGGCGGACCCGACGATGCGCGTCACGCCGATGCCGTAGCAGCCCATCTCCATGATGCGGTCCTTGCCCTGCTCGTCGAGGAACTTGCAGGCGAGGGCTTCGGCGTACTTGGTGCGCAACTGGAAGATGTGGCCGACCTCGATGCCGCGGCAGATGTCGAGCGACCCGCGGCCGCAAGGCGAGGGATCGCCGATCACGACGTTGCGGATGTCGGCGACGGCGTCCGGCTCGGGCAGGTCGCGGCCCCAGTTGGCGCCAGTCAGGTGGAAGCCGGCCTCGTTGGCGCCGCAGACGAAGTTGTCCATCGCCGCCACCGAGCGGTCGGCGATCACGCGCACCTTCTTGCGATCCACGCCCACCGGGCCGATATAGCCAGGGCGGCAGCCGAGGAAGCGCTCGACCTCCTCGTCGCTGGCAAAACGGAACGGATCGAGGCCGGGCAACTTGCCGACCTTCACTTCGTTCAGGTTGTGGTCGCCACGGATCAGCAGCAGCGAAAATTCCTGCGCGCCGTCCACTTCATGCACCACCGCGATCGCCTTGACCGTGCGGATGAACTGGGTGCCGAGAAAGTCGGCGACGTCCTCGCAGCGGATTTTGCCCGGCGTCGATATCTTCTCCAGCGCTTCGATGGCGGCACCACGGGGTGTGGCTGGCGCCATCGCCTCGGCCAGCTCGACGTTCGCCGCGTACTCGGAATCGGGACAGAACGCGATGGCGTCTTCGCCCGAGTCGGCCAGCACGTGAAACTCGTGCGAGCCGGTGCCGCCGATCGAGCCGGTGTCTGCCGCCACGGCGCGGAAGCCCAGTCCCAGCCGGCTGAAAATGCGGCCGTAGGTCTGGTACATGTTGTCGTATTCGCGTTGCAGATCCTCGAACGAGGCATGGAAGGAGTAGCCGTCCTTCATGGTGAATTCTCGGCCACGCATCACGCCGAAGCGGGGCCGGATCTCGTCGCGGAACTTGGTCTGGATCTGGTAGAAATGCTTTGGCAACTGGCGATAGCTGCGGATCTCGCGCCGAACAACGTCGGTGATGACTTCTTCATGCGTCGGGCCGATGACGAATTCCCGACTGTGGCGGTCCTTGAAGCGCAGGAGCTCCGGCCCGTATTTCTCCCACCGGCCCGATTCCTGCCAGAGCTCGGCCGGCTGGACGGCGGGCATGAACAGCTCGATTGCCCCGGCCCGATCCATCTCCTCGCGCACGATGCGTTCGACCTTGCGCACCACGCGCAGGCCGACCGGCATCCAGGTGTAAATGCCGGCCGCGAGCCGCTTGATCATACCGGCGCGCAGCATCAGCTTGTGGCTGACGACTTCCGCGTCGGACGGAGCTTCCTTGAGGGTGGCGATGAAAAACTGACTGGCGCGCATGGTTGAGTCCTGCTGGAACCAAAAGCGTGCATTTTACAGTTGCCGGCCTCCTTTCCTTGACGCCTCAACTATGAAAGAATTGCCCGCAGACAAACATTCGAAGGTTGCAACACCATGCTCGACCGGGAAGGTTACCGCCCGAATGTCGGCATTGTTCTGCTCAATCAACACGACGAAGTCTTCTGGGGCAAGCGCATCGGCGAACATTCCTGGCAGTTCCCGCAAGGGGGCATCAAGAAGGGCGAAACGCCCGAACAGGCTATGTTCCGCGAGTTGCAGGAGGAAGTCGGGCTGGAGCCGGAACATGTCCGCATCATCGGCCGCACGCGCGACTGGCTACGCTACGAGGTGCCCAAGCAGTGGGTGCGCCGCGAGTGGCGCGGCACCTACAAGGGCCAGAAGCAGATATGGTTCCTGTTGCGTCTGGTCGGCCGCGACTCAGACGTCTCGCTGCGCGCGTCCGCGCATCCGGAATTCGACGCCTGGCGCTGGAGCGACTATTGGGTGCCGCTGGAATCGGTGATCGAGTTCAAGCGCGCGGTCTATGACCAGGCGCTCAATGAGCTTTCCCGCCTGTTGCAACCCCACCGCAGCGGACGTAAGCGGCCGGAGGAACCCCAGGCATCCGACCTTGGTCAATAGGACCATGAAACGCCTGTCGTTCTTCCTGGTCGTGTTGGCTGCCGGACCGTCGTCGGCTGCCGATGCCATGGGAGGGCTTGGCTATCGTGAGCCGGCTGGCCCAGACATTCCTATCGTCGAGTGGGTCGAACAACAGGTCGAGCCGCCCGCGCTTCCGAAAGACGTGGATCTTGTCGAGTTCTACTTCAGTGCGGGTACTGCCAACCGGTTTTTCATCGACGGCTCGACGCTGGGTGTCGGCAGCGACGGCATCGTGCGCTATGTCCTGGTTGTCAGAACGTCGGGTGGTGCGACCAATACCACCTTCGAGGGCATACGCTGCAAGACCGGCGAATACAAGCTCTACGCATCGGGAAGGGCTGACGGCACCTGGGCCCGGTCGCGGATCGGCAACTGGCGGCCCATCGAGGACAAGCTGGCCAATCGTCATCACGCCGCACTGAACCGCGACTTGTTCTGCCCACTGGCTACCCCGATCGACAGCGCCGATGACGGCCGGGAGGCTTTGCGGCGAAGTAAACATCCGAGGGCGCCATGATCGACAAACTGATACTCGAGTTCGACAAGGCCCTGCGCACTGTTCTCGCGCCGGCGCCCACCTCCCGCGCCATGCCGGGTGGGGACCTGCCCGAAGCGGAACTCGACGTCGCCGAGCGCAGTCATGCAGCTGCGCTGATGCGCATCGACCATGTCGGCGAAGTCTGCGCTCAGGCGCTCTATCAGGGGCAGGCGCTGACCTGTCGTGACCCGGCAATCCGGGAAGCGCTCCGACAGGCCGCCTGGGAGGAAACGGAACACCTCAACTGGACCGAGCGGCGCATCGCAGAACTGGGCGGGCGCAAGAGCCTGCTCAATCCGCTCTGGTACGGCGGCTCGCTCGCCATCGGCATCGTCGCCGGCAAGCTCGGCGACGACTGGAACCTGGGCTTCCTGGCTGAAACCGAGCGCCAGGTTGAAGCTCATCTCGACGGTCATCTGGATAGTCTGCCCGCGGCGGACCAGCGTTCGCGCGCCGTGGTGGATCAGATGAAGGCGGATGAAATCAGTCACGCCGAAACGGCGATCCGGCTAGGTGCGCGAGAACTGCCGACGCCAGTGAAGTTGGCCATGGCGGCAATGTCGAAAGTAATGACATCGACCGCTTATTACGTCTAGGTCTCGACGATCTCCCAGTCGTGGGTCATCTCGGCAGTCTTGCCGAGCATGATCGAGGCCGAGCAGTATTTTTCCGCCGACAGCTTGATCGCCCGCTCGACCGATTCCGGCTTCAAATTGCGTCCCCGGACGATGAAGTGGAAATGGATGCGGGTAAAGACCTTGGGATCGCTTTCCGCACGATCAGCGGTAATCTTGACCTCGCAGCCCTGTACCTCCTGGCGCCCGCGTTGCAGAATCATGATTACATCGAACGAGGTACAACCGCCGGCGCCCGCCAGCAGCATTTCCATCGGCCGGGGGGCCCAATTGTGCCCACCCGCCTCCGGGGCGCCATCCATGGCCACCAGATGGCCGCTACCCGTCTGGGCGATGAAACTCATTCCTTCGTGCCAGCGTACCGTGCATTCCATGACATGGCTCCTCTGTCGCAAATTTCCTGCATTTTAGGGGCCTTCGACAGGACGCATTTCGGCGCCGCACAAAATTCTTGCACTGCACAATAAGTTCTGGGATACTTGATCCAACGAAACGCGTTTCAGTTGGTTTGCGTTTCCCCCCGTGTCTCCTCCACCCTCCTCCTTTGGTGTGGATTTGGCGCAACCCCTACCGGGGTTGCGCCTTTTTCTTTCCAGTTCGTCGGCGGGTTTGACATCGGAGGACAGTTTCGCCTAGAATGCGCGGCTTTTCCGCACGAGCCATCGGGATGTGGAATGTCGGCAGGTTCGCCGGCCCAGGCTTACGAAGACCAAGGAAACACGAGTCATGAAAACATTTTCCGCCAAGCCGCATGAAGTAACGCGCGACTGGTTCGTCGTCGACGCCACCGACAAGGTGCTCGGCCGTCTGGCTGCCGAAATCGCCTACCGCCTGCGCGGCAAGCACAAGACCGAGTACACGCCTCACGTCGATACCGGCGACTACATCGTCGTCGTCAATGTCGAGAAGCTGCGCGTCACTGGCGACAAGGCACAGGACAAGAAGTATTTCCGCCACTCTGGCTACCCGGGCGGCATCTACGAAACCAACTTCACCAAGCTGCAACAGCGCTTCCCGGGCCGGATCCTCGAAAAGGCTGTCAAGGGCATGCTGCCGAAGGGTCCGCTGGGCTACGCGATGGCGAAGAAGATGAAATGCTATGCCGGCGCGGCCCATCCGCACTCGGCCCAGCAGCCGAAGGCCCTTGAGGTCTAAGGCCTCGACTTTCTGACAGGAATAGACATGGCAGCCAATTATTACTACGGCACCGGTCGCCGCAAGACAGCGGTGGCACGCGTGTTCATGAAGAGCGGCAGCGGCAAGATCGTTGTCAACGAGAAGCCGCTGGACGAATTCTTCTCCCGCGAGACCGGCCGCATGGTCGTCCGCCAGCCGCTGGAACTGACCCAGCATGCGGGTACTTTCGACATCATGGTGAACGTCACCGGCGGCGGCGAGTCCGGTCAGGCCGGCGCGGTGCGCCACGGCATCACCCGCGCCCTCATCGAGTACGATGCGGCGCTCAAGCCCGCCCTCTCCGGTGCCGGCTTCGTCACCCGCGACGCTCGCGAAGTCGAGCGCAAGAAGGTCGGCTTCCACAAGGCGCGCCGTCGCAAGCAGTTCTCGAAGCGCTAACCGCTTCGACGCCCGGAAAGAGCCGCCCCAGGGAAACTTCGGGCGGCTTTTCCGTCTCTTGGGTTACCATACTTCCGGAATAGGAATTTCGCAGGAGTTCTCGGCATGATCAAGGTTGGCATCGTCGGTGGTACCGGCTATACGGGCGTTGAATTGTTGCGCCTGCTGGCTCAACATCCGGAAGTGGAAGTGGCGGCAATCACCTCCCGCGGTGATGCCGGCATGCCCGTTGCAGACATGTTTCCCAGTCTGCGCGGCAAGTTTCCGCTCAAGTTCGTCGATCCGAAAGAGGCTCCCCTCGATCGCTGCGACGTCGTGTTCTTCGCGACGCCGAACGGCATCGCCATGCAGCAGGCCCGGCAACTGCTCGATGCCGGGGTGCGCGTCATCGACCTGGCTGCCGATTTCCGGATCACGGACATCGCCGTCTGGGAGAAGTGGTACGGCATGACCCATGCGGCGCCCGATCTCGTCGCCGAGGCCGTCTATGGCCTGCCGGAGGTGAACCGGGAAGCGGTTCGCAAGGCGCGACTGATCGCCAATCCGGGTTGCTATCCGACCGCGGCGCAACTCGGATTGCTGCCGCTGATCGAGGCGGGTTGCGTCGACACCGAACACCTGATCGCCGACTGCAAGTCGGGCGTCTCGGGTGCCGGGCGCAAGGCCGAGACCCATATCCTGTTCGCCGAAGC
>JAEHDA010000128.1 GCA_016880655.1 Rhodocyclaceae bacterium | reverse complement strand
TGCGCGTAGTCGCACACCGCCTGGCATACCTCGGGCGGCTCCATCATCACATTGACGTGCTTGAAATCCCTTAGGCCGCAGGCCTTCAGCACCTGCGCTGCGCGGGACGAGAAACCGCAGGTCGGGAACTGCGGCGTGCCCTTCATGAACAGCACCACGGGATGGGCAGTCACCAGTTCATGCACTTGCTGCTTGAAGTCTTCCATGGAAATCTCCGAATAGTAGATGGTTTTTGTCGGCTATTTTAGCGGCAGGATCCGGCGAGGGTCAAGCGGGATATGGAACCGGGGAGTGTCGTGCTAGGTGTGGTGGCGGAGAGGGTGGGATTCGAACCCACGGATGGTTTCCCATCGCCTGATTTCGAGTCAGGTACATTCGACCACTCTGCCACCTCTCCGACGGCGCGCATTCTAGCATCGCACGCGGGTCTGAACCAGAACACCTCGGCATGGCAGAATGCCGGCCATGTATTCGGATCTTCCGGTACCGACAAGACGGGCATGGCGGCGCTGGGCCGTGCTGCTGATCGGGCTGATCATGGCCGGCTGCGGCGATGACCGGTTCGAGAAGCGCCCCGATGAATTGCTGGTCGGGATCCTCGACGACCCCGTCTTCTATGAACCGCCATCCGACGGGCGCGACGAAGGCGGTTTCGAGTTCGACCTGCTACAGGCCTTCGCGGAGTCGCAGCAGAAGAAGCTGCGGGTAATCGCCGTTCGCAGCCCTGGACAGTTGCGCGACCTGTTGCGGCACCGCACGGTCGATTTCCTGGCCGGCGTGCCGCAGCAGGACGACCCGCAGATCCGCTACACGACGCCGCTGCGCGAGGCCCGACCGCTCATCGTCCAGCACGCGGACTCGCTGCCCATCTACGACCCGGCCGCACTGGCCGACCGGGTCGTCGAGGTGCTGCCCGGCACCATCCAGCAGGCCGGTCTGGAGCAACTGCCGATCAATCCGCCCGTGGTCATCGACAATCCGCGCGCCACCAACGGCATCGATCTGCTACAGCGCGTCTCGGAATTCCGCTCCGAACTGGCCGCGACCGATTCAATCCATTTCGAGCTGGCGGTCAACTTCTATCCCGACCTGATCGTCGCGCAGGAACTGCCGGGCAAGGTCGCCTATACCTGGGCCTTCCGCGCCGCGGACGAGACGCTGCACACGCGGGCCGATGCCTTCATCGCCGCCGCACTGCGGAATGGCACCGTCGCCCGGTTGCGCGACAGCCACTTCGGCCATTTGAAGCGCATCAATCCGATCGGCGCCACGCAGTTCATCGAAGACATGAAGACGCTGCTGCCCCGCTACCGGCCGGCATTCCATGATGCGCAGGCGCGGACCGGCATAGACTGGCGCCTGCTGGCGGCACTGGCCTACCAGGAATCCAAGTGGGATCCGCTCGCCACGTCCTACACGGGCGTGCGCGGCATGATGATGTTGACCGAGGAGACCGCGGATCGACTCGGCGTCGAGAATCGGCTCGATCCGACCGAGAGCATCAATGCCGGCGCGCGCTACCTGGCCGAATTGCGCGAACGCCTGCCGGACAAGGTGCCCGACCCGGACCGCACCTGGCTGGCGCTGGCCGCCTACAACCTCGGTTTCGGGCACCTCAACGGCGCGCGCCAGTTCGCGGTCGGCATGAGGCGCGACCCGAATTCGTGGTACGACATGAAGAAGGTGCTGCCGCTGATGGCGCAGCCCGAATACTACGAGCGCCTCAAGGCTGGCCGCGCACGCGGCGGCGAGGCGGTGATCCTGGTCGAGAACGTGCGCACTTTCTACGACATCCTGGCGCGCTTCGAAACACCGTGGCGCTCGCCGTTGCAGCCGGGCCTGGCTATGCAGTGAGCCTGGTCAGGCCGCCCATGTACGGTTGCAAGGCGGCGGGAATCGTGACGCTGCCGTCGGCATTCTGGTAGTTTTCCAGCACCGCCACCAGCGTGCGGCCGACCGCAAGGGCCGAGCCGTTCAGCGTGTGCACCAGTTCCGGCTTGTTCTTCTCGCCACGGTACCGCGCCTGCATGCGCCGTGCCTGGAAGGACTCGAAGTTCGAGCAGGAGGAAATCTCGCGGTAGGTATTCTGCGCCGGCAACCACACTTCCAGGTCGTAAGTCTTGGCGGCAGAGAAGCCCATGTCGCCCGTACACAACGCCATGCGCCGATAGGGCAGTTCCAGTTTTTCGAGGATCGCCTCGGCGTGCGCGGTCAGTTCCTCCAGCGCCTGCCAGGAATCGTCGGGCTTGACGATCTGCACCAGCTCCACCTTGTCGAACTGGTGCTGCCGGATCATGCCGCGCGTGTCGCGGCCGGCGCTGCCCGCTTCGGAACGGAAACAGGGCGTGTGGCAGACGAACTTGAGCGGCAGCGCCTCGGCCGCCTGGATGGTGTCGCGGACCATATTGGTCACCGGCACCTCGGCGGTCGGAATCAGATACAAGCGGCTACCGTCCGAGCGCGGCACGCGGAACAGGTCTTCCTCGAACTTCGGCAACTGGCCGGTGCCGAACATGCTGTCCGGGTTGACGAGGTAAGGCACATACACTTCCGTGTAGCCGTGTTCATTGGTGTGGGTGTCTAGCATGAACTGGGCGAGCGCGCGGTGCAGTCGCGCCACGCCGCCCTTCATCAGCGAGAAACGCGAACCGGAAATCTTCGCCGCGGTCTCGAAATCGATGCCGCTCAAGCGTTCGCCGATCTCGACGTGGTCCCTGGCCGGAAAATCGAATTGCGGTGGCGTACCGCCACGGCTGACTTCCACGTTGCCGGTCTCGTCGCTGCCCACGGGAACGCTCTCGTGCGGCAGGTTGGGAATCACGGCGACGAAGGCGTTGTAGCGTTCCTGTAGCGCCGCCAGCGCATCCTCGTTGCGCTTCAGCTCGTCGCCGATGCCGGCCACTTCTGCCAGCACCGCCGAGGCATCCTCGCCCTTGCCCTTGAGCATGCCGACCTGCTTCGAGAGGCTGTTGCGCTTCGCCTGCAAGTCCTGCGTACGTACCTGCACGGCCTTGCGTTCGGCCTCCAGTGCTTCGAAGGCTGCGGTATCGAGCGTCACGCCACGCGTGGCGAGGCGTTCGGTGACGAAGGCGAGGTTGCTGCGAAGGAGTTGAATGTCCAGCATGGTCGTTCCTATTTCTTCTTGGCTTGGCGGTCGAGCTCGCGCAGGTGCGCGAGCTTTTCCGCAATCTTCTGTTCCAGTCCGCGCGGCGTCGGCTTGTACCACTCGACCTTCGGCATGCCCTCGGGGAAGTAGTCCTCGCCGGCCGCGTAGGCTTCCGGCTCATCGTGCGCGTAGCGGTATTCGGCGCCGAAACCCATTTCCTTCATCAGTTTGGTCGGCGCGTTGCGCAGGTGCTCGGGCACGGGGCGGCTTTTGTCCTGGCTGATGAAGCGGCGGGCCGAATTATAGGCGACGTATGTTGCATTCGATTTCGGCGCCACGGCCATGTACAGCACGGCTTCGGAGAGCGCCAGTTCACCCTCGGGCGAACCGATGCGTTCAAAGGTCTCCCAGGCATCGAGCGCGATGCGCAGCGCCCGCGGGTCGGCCAAGCCGATGTCCTCGGTCGCCATGCGGATGATGCGCCGGGCGAGGTAGAGCGGATCGGCGCCGCCGTCGATCATGCGCACGAACCAGTAGAGCGCCGCATCCGGGTTGGAGCCGCGCACGGCCTTGTGCAGCGCCGAGATCTGGTCGTAGAAGGCGTCGCCGCCCTTGTCGAAGCGGCGCAGGTCCTGCGCCAGCGTCTCTTCCAGAAAGTCAGCCGTGACGGTACGCCGCTTGGCGGCCAGGGCCGCCGTCTTCAGCGTCTCCAGCACGTTCAAAAGCCGCCGCGCATCGCCGTCGGCGTGGCCGACAATACGTTCTTTCGCCTCGGCGTCGAACTCCAACTCGGGGAAAGCAATCTCGCGCGCGCGCTCGAACAGCCGGCCCAGTTCCTCCTCCGTGAGGCTCTTGAGCACATACACCGCCGCGCGCGACAGCAGCGCGGAATTGACCTCGAAGGACGGGTTCTCCGTCGTCGCGCCGACGAAGGTCAGCAGGCCTCGCTCGACGAAGGGCAGGAAGGCGTCCTGCTGCGCCTTGTTGAAGCGATGCACCTCATCGACGAACAGCAGCGTGCGCCGACCCGACTGCGCCAGCGTCAGCTCCGCCTGCTCCACCGCAGCGCGGATGTCCTTGACGCCCGAGAACACGGCCGAAAGCGCGATGAATTCGGCGTCGAAGGCGTCGGCCATCAGCCGCGCCAGCGTGGTCTTGCCGACGCCCGGCGGGCCCCAGAGGATCATCGAATGCGGCGTACGCGACTCGAAGGCCAGGCGCAGCGGCTTGCCCGGCCCGAGCAAATGCGCCTGGCCGATCACGTCGGCCAGCGTCTGCGGCCGCAGCAGCTCCGCCAGCGGAGCGTGGGCGGTGGTGGAAAATAGGTCGGTCACAGCCGAATTATCCTTGCATCCTTGCGGCGACGAACAGGAAATGCGAGGGTCCCGGCAAAAATTCGGCTGCGAGACGTCATGCCGCTCCAGAGTCGCAGCCGGGTAACCGCGTAGAATGTCCGGACCATGATTCGACAACTATTGCTCCTCTTGCACTTGCTCGGCGCGATTGCCTGGCTCGGCGGCATGTTCTTCGCCTACTTCTGCCTGCGCCCGGCGGCGGCCGAAGTGCTCAGCCCGCCCGAGCGCCTGCCGCTCTGGGCGGCAACATTCGCGCGCTTCCTGCCGTACATGGCTGTCGCCGTGTTGCTCATCCTCGCGACGGGCCTGGCCATGCTGCTCCCGGCAGGCTTCCCGGCCGCGCCGCTCGGCTGGCATGTCATGCTCGCCGTCGGCGTGGCGATGGCCGCGGTCTTCGCCTATATCTATCTGGGCCTCTTTCCAAAGCTGCGGGCGCACTGCGCGGCATCGGCCTGGGCGCCTGCCGCCCAGGTACTCAACCGGATTCGCCAGCTTGTCGCACTCAATCTCGCACTGGGCTTGCTGGTCGTGCTTGCGGCGGTATCGGCTCGGTAAGGACTCGGCGATCGTGGCTATGCGGCCCTATCCTCTGTTGCCGGCTCTGCCATCGGCGTATCACCGCGGCTGACTTTTCCCGCCGGATGCGGGCGACTCCCGGCGCGGTTTGGCGCTAGACTCTGGCCACATCGACCAACCGCTTCCCAGGAGATTCCCATGCTCAACGTGTCGTTCGCCCGCATTCGCCCGGAAAAGGAACAGTACCTGCGCAAGTGGCTGGCGGAACTGAACTCGCGCCAGGACGAGGCGCGCCAGTCGCTGGCCCAGGAGGGGACGCGCCAGGAGCAGGCCTACTTGCTGTCGACCGCCGAAGGGCCGGTGCTGGTGTATGCGATGGAAGCGGCGGATGCGAAGCGTGCCTACGCGGCCTATGGCAAGTCGAAGCTGGATGTCGACGAAAAGCACCGCGCCGTGCTGGCCGAATGCCTGGCCGAATCGCTGGACCTGGACCCGCTCTACGAATGCATCAACCCCGCGGCCTGAGCCGCGGCGCCGCGTTCACTCGCCGACGACGTCGGCGCCCTTGGGCGGCGTGAAGCGGAAGGTGTCGGCAGGCAGCGCGACGTTGCCCTCGATCTGGCCGAGGTGAATGACGGTCGTCTGGCCGAAGTTGTCGCGCACTTCCATCATGCGCGGCAGGTTGTCCTTCAGGCCGATGCGCACGCTCTGGAAGGTGCCCTCCTTCGAAACCGGAACTGCCTCGACGAATTGAAGGCCGTCGGCGGCGCCCGCATCGATCAGGGTGAAGTTGTCTTCCAGCGCGTCGCCGGCCAGCAGCGCGGCCGGGCTGGAACCGAGCGCGTCGCCGAGCTTGCGCACGGTCACCTGGTTCAGGTCGGGATCAAAGCTCCAGAGCTTCCTGCCATCGCTGACCAGCAGTTGCTTGTAGGGCTTGTCGTAGCTCCAGCGGAACTTGCCGGGCCGCGCGAAGGCGAAGGTGCCGGCCGACTGCTGCGGCTTGCGCCCGGACTTGGCCATGACCGTCTGCGTGAAGCTGCCGCGCGCCTGCTTGGTGGCTTGCAGGAAGACGCGGAACTGGTCGATGCCGAGGGCCAGCGCCGACTGGGCAATGAACGCGGACAGCAGCCCGCCGATGAGGATATGGGTTCGCATGGCCGGATTATCGCCGACTCGGCGGCGGCGGGCTATTCGCGGGTATCGGGCGCCAGCACTTCGCGGTTGCCGGCCGCGTTCATCGGCGAGACGAGGCCGGCGCGCTCCATGGCCTCGATCAGGCGCGCGGCGCGGTTGTAGCCGATGCGCAGGTGCCGCTGCACCAGCGAGATCGAGGGGCGCCGCGTCTGCAGGACGATCTGCACCGCCTGGTCGTACATCGGATCTGCCTCGGCGTCGTTAGGCGTACCACCATCGCTGACTTCTCCGGATTCCGAAGCGGGGGCCGAAAGCACGTCGGCAATGTATTCGGGCGGGCCGGCCTTGCGCAGGTAGTCGACGACCCGATGCACCTCCTCGTCGGAAACGAAGGCGCCGTGCACGCGCGCCGGCAGGCCGGTGCCGGGCGGCAGGTAGAGCATGTCGCCCTGGCCGAGCAGCGCCTCGGCGCCCATCTGGTCGAGGATGGTGCGCGAGTCGATTTTCGATGAAACCTGGAAGGCGATGCGCGTCGGAATGTTGGCCTTGATGAGGCCGGTAATGACGTCCACGCTCGGCCGCTGGGTGGCGAGGATCAGGTGGATGCCGGCGGCGCGCGCCTTCTGCGCCAGCCGCGCGACCAACTCCTCGACCTTCTTGCCGACCACCATCATCAGGTCGGCCAGTTCGTCGATGACGACGACGATGTGCGGCAGCGTGCCCAGCGGCTCGGGGGATTCCGGCACCAGCGGGAAGGGGTTGGGCACATGGCTGCCAGCCTTCTCGGCATCGCGGATCTTGGTGTTGTAGCCGGCGAGGTTGCGCACGCCGAGTGCCGACATCAACTTGTAGCGGCGCTCCATTTCGCCGACGCACCAGTGCAGCGCGTTGGCGGCCTTGTTCATGTCGGTGACGACCGGCGACAGCAGGTGCGGGATGCCCTCGTAGATCGACAGTTCCAGCATCTTCGGGTCGACCATGATCATGCGCACGTCGCGCGGCTCGGACTTGTACACCAGCGAGAGGATCATGGCGTTGATGCCGACCGACTTGCCCGAGCCGGTGGTACCGGCCACCAGCAGGTGCGGCATCTTGGCGAGGTCGGCCACCACGGGGCCGCCCGCGATGTCCTTGCCCAGGCAGATGGCGATCGCAGAGTGCATGTCGTGATAGGCCTTGGAGCCGATGATCTCCGAGAGTCGCACCATTTGCCGCCGCGGGTTGGGCAGTTCCAGCGCCATGCAGGACTTGCCCGGCACGGTCTCGACGACGCGGATGCTGACCAGCGACAGCGCGCGGGCGAGGTCCTTGGCGAGATTGACCACCATGGCGCCCTTGATGCCGACCGCGGGCTCGATCTCGTAGCGCGTCACTACCGGGCCAGGGTGGGCGGAAAGCACCTTCACCTCGACGCCGAAATCGCCCAGTTTGCGTTCGATCAGGCGCGAGGTGAATTCGAGCGTCTCGGCGGCGGGCAGGTCTTCCGGATTGTGCGACGGCTCGTCGAGCAGATGCAGCGGCGGCAGCGCGCCGCCGGGCCCGTCCAGGAACAGCGGCGCCTGGCGCTCCTTCTCGATGCGCGCTTCCAGCCTGGGCGCCCTGGGAATCTCCAGTTCGACCGGCTCGATGCGGACCGGCGCCTTGATCTCGAACTTGCGCCGCACATCCTCGACCTTGGCTTCGCGCTGCCTTTCCACGGCGCGGCCGTAGCGGCGGTCCTGCCACTGCTGCCAAAGCGCGATGCTGCCGAACCATGCATCCTCCAGCAGGGCGCCGAAGCGCTCGACGAACCTGATCCACGAGATGCCCAAAAAGAGCGTTGCGCCGGCCAGCCAGAGCACCATCATCAGCAGCGTGCCGCCGGTGAAGCCCAGCGCGCCGGTTACGGCACGTCCCGTCTCGACGCCCAGCATGCCGCCCGGCTCCAGGGGCAACGCGGCCTTGATGCTCCAGAACCGCATCGCCTCGATGGCGCTGCTGGCGACCAGCAGGACCACGAAGCCCGCCAGCGCGATCGCCAGCGGGCGGCGATCGCCGAACAGCATGCTCAGGCGCTGGTAGCCCCAGGCCACCAGGAAGAACAGCAGCGCGACCCACCACCAGGCCGAGAGACCGAACACATAAAGCAGCAGATCGGCCAGCCAGGCGCCGAAGCGGCCGCCGGGATTGGCGATGCCTTCGGCGCGCGCAGCATGGGACCAGCCCGGATCGGCGGGGTCGAAACCCCACAGGATCAGGGCCAGATAAAGGCCAAGGCCGCCAACGACTAGCCAGCGCACCTCATGCACGAGTGCGGCGATTTTTTCGGGGAGCGGAACGGAACCGTTCCGCTGGGCCTGCGTAATGGCCATGGCTATGGAGGCTCCTACGGTAACGTATCGATTTTGGCTGCTGCCCGAGTGGTCGAATGGATGAGCAAGGCGAATTTTCCGGCCCTTTTGGGGCGATGCGGCAGCTTGACGAAGCCAGCCGGACCGCCGGTCCTATAATGGGCGGCCAAACCAGAATTCTCGATGGAATCCCGCCATGACCACCCGCCACTGCCCCCTGCTCATTCTCGGTTCCGGACCCGCCGGCTACACCGCTGCAGTCTATGCCGCCCGCGCCAACCTGAAACCTGTCGTCATTACCGGACTGGCCCAGGGCGGCCAACTGATGACCACCACGGAAGTGGACAACTGGCCGGCCGACGCCGACGGCGTGCAGGGCCCGGACCTGATGGCGCGCTTCCAGAAGCATGCCGAGCGCTTCAACACCGAGATCATCTTCGACCACATCCACACGGCGAAGCTGACCGAGAAGCCGATGACGCTGGTCGGCGATGCGGGCGAATACACTTGCGACGCGCTGATCATCGCCACGGGTGCCTCGGCGCAGTACCTCGGCCTTCCTTCCGAGCAGGCGTTTTCGGGCAAGGGCGTCTCGGCCTGCGCGACCTGCGACGGCTTCTTCTACAAGAACCAGGCGGTCGCCGTCATCGGCGGCGGCAACACGGCCGTCGAGGAGGCGCTCTACCTCGCCAACATCGCCAGCCACGTGACGGTCGTGCATCGCCGCGACAAGTTCCGCGCCGAGAAGATCATGCAGGACCATCTGTTCGAGAAGGAAAAGGCCGGGAAAGTCACGATCAAGTGGGACTCGACGCTCGACGAGGTGCTCGGCGACAAGACCGGCGTCACCGGCATGCGCATCCGGAACGTCAAGTCTGGCCAGACGGAAGACATCAAGCTGATGGGCGTATTCATCGCCATCGGCCACAAACCGAATACCGACCTGTTCGTCGGCCAGCTGGAAATGGACAAGGGTTACATCGTCACCCAGGGTGGCCGCGCCGGCAACGCCACGGCCACGTCCCTTCCCGGCGTGTTCGCGGCGGGCGATGTCCAGGACATGATCTACAAGCAGGCGGTCACTTCGGCATCCAGCGGCTGCCAAGCCGCCCTGGACGCAGAGAAGTACCTCGACGCCCTTAAGGCATGATCTGACCCGCAATCGCCGGGGATGACCTGTCGCGCAGTAGACGACAGTTTTCAATTACTGGCCATTGGAGTAGCGTTGTTCGGTTAGGCACAACCGACCAGACCCGGCATATGCGGCAATTCCTCAGAAGCTATCGGCAAGTTCTATTCCAGGCAGGAGTGATCAGCTTCTGCATCAACCTGCTATTGCTGGCGCCGACGCTGTACATGATCCAGGTCTTCGATCGGGTCTTCACCAGCCGCAGCAACGAGACCCTGGTCTGGCTGACGGTAATCACGGTGGCCATGCTGGGGCTCTACTGGGTCATGGACTGGATCCGGGCGCGCCTGCTGGCCGGCGTCGGCGCCCTGCTCGATCGCCTGTTGAGCGAACCGGTGATGCGGCGTGTCCTCGAGGACGCCGCCCGACCGACCGGCGGCAAGTTGATGTTCCTGGCACGTGATGTCGGCGTGCTGCGAAACTTCTTCGGCGGCCCCGGGATCGTGGCCATCCTCGATTCGCCCTGGCTGCCCTTCTTCGTCGTGCTGATCTTCTTCTTCCACCCCCTGCTGGGCGCAATGGCGGTGGTCGCCACGGCGGTCCTGGTCGGCATCGCCATGGCCAACTTCCGATTGACCCAGGCCTCCGTCGAGGACATCCAGGACAGCACCCGACGCGCCGGGCGTTTTCTGGACATCGGCTCGCGCAACGCCGAGGTGGTGATGGCGCTCGGCATGAATGACGCCGTGGTGCGGCGCTGGGGCCACTACAACCGCAAGGCGCTGAGGCTCCAGCACTCGATCGCCGAAAAGACGGCATGGCTGGTTGGCGGCAGCCGCTTCGCCCGCCAGTTGATCCAGGTGCTGATGCTGGCGGCCGGCGCCTATCTGGTCATCGACCAGCGCGTAACACCCGGCGTGATGCTGGCCGTGACGCTGATCCTCGGCCGCGCGCTCGCCCCGGTCGAACAATTGATCGCAAACTGGAAACTCATCGGAGAGGCGCGCGCCGCCTATCGGCGCCTGGACGAAGTCATGGCCCAAACGGACCCGGCGACCACCCGCGTGCCGTTGCCGCGCCTGCGCGGAGAACTGAGCTTCGACCGGGTGGCCTTCGGCATCCGGCCAGGGCAGCCGCCAATCATCAAGGGCATCAGTTTCGGCATCGCATCCGGCGAATTCCTCGGCGTGATCGGACCGACCGGCTCTGGCAAGTCGACCCTGGTCCGGCTGCTGGCGGGCGTCTGGCGACCTCAGGGCGGCTCGGTGCGGATCGATGGCGCCGAAATCAGCCAGTGGGATCCCAAGATGCTCGGCCGCCAGATCGGCTATCTGCCACAGGACATCGAACTCTTCCCCGGCACGGTCGCAGAGAACATCGCGCGCATGGGCAAGGTGAGCGGGAAGGCAGTCATTGCCGCGGCGCGCGCTGCCGGTGTCCACGAACTGATACTCGGGTTTTCCAAGGGCTATGCCACCGATGTCGGCGTCAATGGCGAGAACCTCTCCGGTGGCCAACGCCAGCGGGTGGCCCTGGCCCGGGCGCTCTATGGCATGCCGCGCCTGCTCGTTCTCGACGAACCCAATTCCAATCTCGACGCCGATGGCGAGCGAGCGCTTTTCGCGGTGCTCGATCGCCTGAAGCAAGCGAAGATCACAGTGGTCATGGTCTGCCACAAGCCTAGCCTGCTGGCTCGCGCCGACAAACTGCTCGTTCTCAAGGACGGCATGATCGCCGCCTTCGGCGCACGCGATCAGGTGCTGGCCAGTTTGATGCCAGCCAAGGTCATAGCGATGGGAGCGCGACGTGAGCGTGCCTAGCACCAGAACCGCCGAGGACATCCTCGTTGCCGACGAGGCTCCCGTCGCCGCCAGCCCCGAGGCAATCGAGGTCAGGAAATGGGGCCGACGCGGCCTGATCACGGCCCTGATCGGCTGCGGCATTCCCGTCGTCTGGGCGATACTGGCACCGCTCGACAGCGCCGTGGTCGCCTACGGAGCGCTGAAGGTCGAAAACTACCGGCAGGTGGTGCAGCATCAGGAAGGCGGCATCGTGAAGTCCATCCTGGTGCGCAACGGCGACCAGGTGAAGCGCGGTCAACCGTTGCTGGTCATCGAAGACCTGCGCGTAACCGCCTCGGTGGATGCCCTTGAACAGCAGTTCTACTCGGAGTGGGCCAAGAACATCCGCTTGCAGGCCGAACGTGAAACGAACCCGGCCCTGATCTGGCCCGACGAACTCCGCACCAAGGACTCGGTCGCTTCGATTGCCGAAGTCCTCGTCAAGGAACGCGAGCTTTTCGAACAGCGCAAGCGCACACTCGAGGCACAGATCGGCATCCTCAACCGCCAGGTGCATGACGCCGGCGAGGAAATAACTGCTACTGGCCGCCAGGTCGAGGCGGATCGGGCGAGCGTCAAAGCGGCCCAGAAAGAGGTTCGCGCCAATCGGACGCTGCTCGACAAGGGATTCGTGTCGCCAGCGCGCATGATGGCGCTCGAGCGCGCCGAGGCGGATTATGCTTCGCGGCAAGCCGAGCACGAGGCCGATCTGGCGCGGGCGAGGCAGAAGCAAAGCGACCTCAGGTTCCGCCTGGAGGGACTGCGCACCAACTACCGCGACGGTGCCGCCGCCGAATTGCGGGAATCGACCGACCGCCTCAACGACATTCGGCAGCGCGTCAAGCCCATGGTCGACGCCCGCGAGCGCCAGCAGGTCCTCGCCCCGACCGACGGCTTCGTCGTAGACCTGAAGGTGCACACCATAGGCGCGAGCATCGGGCCCCGCGAAGTGCTGATGGAAGTGGTACCGCAGGGGGAGAAACTGATTGCCGAAATGAACTTGCCGGTCGATTCGATCAGCGACCTGACGATCGGCATGCCAGCCGAAGTCCGGCTCAAGGCGTTCCAGCAGCGCACCACGCCCCTGGTGGCCGGAAAGCTCGAGTACGTGTCTGCCGACGCGCTGACCGACCCGCGCACACCGCAGCAGCCCTACTACCTTGCACGAGTCAGCATCGACGACAAGGCACTCCAGGCGGCCAATGTCGGCGTGCTCCAGGCCGGCATGCCGGTCGAGGTCTATCTTCGTTCACATAGCCGATCGGCGATGGCCTACCTCCTGGACCCGGTCACTCAATCACTGGATCGAGCGTTCCGCGAGCGATGAGCCGCAACCGGTCGGGCAATCGTCCCGCAGAAGAGGACGATCCCCAAGCCCTGTTCCGCGCCGCGGTTGGTGATGCCACACCGCTGAGTACCGACCGCATCCACCATGAACCGCCACCACCTCCGCCAATCCCGCGACTGCGACGACAGGACGAGCATGCCGCGCTGCTGGAATCGATTGCTGCCCCCGACCTGCTTGACCTTCACCTCGAAGGTGGCGACGAGGCCGCCTGGTTGCATCCGGGCATGTCACCCGGTGTACTGCGCGATCTGCGCCGGGGGCGCTGGGTACTACAGGCCCATTTCGACCTGCATGGCATGAACCGCGACGAGGCACGAAATCACGTCGGCCTTTTCCTCGCCGAGTGCGCGAAGCGCGGCCAACGTTGCGTCCGCATTGTTCACGGCAAGGGGCTAGGTTCACCCGGACGGGAGCCTGTACTGAAGAGACTGGTCCTCGGCTGGCTAAGCCAGCGCAAGGAGGTCCTGGCATTCTGCCAGGCCAAGCCGGCCGACGGCGGCTCCGGGGCGGTAATCATACTGCTCGCCCCGCCCACGTAGCCCGCTGCCGGCCGCGTAGTCCGGAGGATCAGGCGAAGACGAAGTCGTTGGTGGTGAGGGCCGACACCTGTACGTTCTGTAGCACCAACTGGTCGCCGTCGAACGCGATCACGGTGTTGCCGCCGACCTGCGTGATACTCAATGCGGCCATGTCATTGACACCGGCCTCACGCAAGTCCAGCTTGTCCACACCGCCGCGGAAGTCGGTGACGGTATCGTTTCCCCAGTCAGCTCCGAACGCAAAGGTATCGGTGCCGCCACCGCCGCTCAATCGATCATCACCCGAGCCGCCATACAAGCGGTCGTTGCCCCAGCCACCGAGCATGACGTCGTTACCGCCACTGCCGGTCAGCGTATCGTTGCCGCTGCCGGCATCGATGGTCGCGTTGCCGACGATGGTCACCGCGCTGAAGTCGAAGACGTTGTCGGTCCAGTCGCCGACGATCCTCGCCTTGCCGGTCACGCCGGAGAGGTCGATGGTCTCGACTCCGTTGGCAGTGCCGAAGCCGGACAAACCGAGATCGACGCTGCTGCCGGTAGCGACGATACTGTCATTGCCGGCGCCCCCGTCATAGGCATCGTAGCCTTCGAAGTACTTGCGACCGGTACCGCTGATGCGGAATACGTCGTCGCCGTCGCCGCCTGCCAGCGTGTCGTTGCCCTGGCCGCCGGAAATCGTATCGGCGGCACTGGTTCCGGTCACATTGTCCTTGCCGCCACCGGCGTCGATGCTGAGACTGCCCTTGACTTCGACCGCACTGAAGTCGAGTACGTTGTCGCGCCAGTCGCCGACGATGCGCGAACCCTCGGTTGCCGCCGACACATCGATCGTCTCGACGCCGTTGGCAGCCGAGAATGAGCTCATGCCGATCTCGACCTTGCTGCCATAGGCAACGATCGTGTCCTGACCCTCACCACCGTCGTAGGTGTCGTAGCCCTCGAAGCTCCCACAGCGCTTGGCCTGGGCGCCAGTGACACGGAACACGTCGTCGCCTGCGCCGCCCGACAGTTGGTCGTTGCCGGAGCCGCCATAGACAAGGTCGTTGCCGCCATCGCCATTCAGGATGTCGTTGCCCCAACTACCGTAGACCAGGTCGTCGCCGGCACCGGCATCGACCGTGTCGTTGCCCCCACCGGCATTGATCTGCTCGTCGCGCTCGTCGCCGGCCAGGATGTTCGCACCGTCGCTGCCATTGACGATGGTCGCTTCGTTGTAGAAGTAGTTGAGCCAGGTGGCGACATCGGCGACCGAAGCGTTGGGATCGCCGTCCTCATTGAGGAAACGGCCGTCGCGGATTTCGAAGCCCATGTGGTAGATGCCGTCGGCAAGCGTATCGACCAGATTCTGGCCCAGGAAGTTGGTATTCGCTCCATCGTTCTGGATCAGGTGGTAGCCGGTTTCGGCGCCGTTCTCATCATCGCCGTGCAGGATCGTCCACTCGTTGAGGGCGGCGGCATCCGAGCGGATCGCCGCATTCATCGCCTTGACTTCCTCGACCGTGATCCACTTGTCGGACGCGGCTCCGGTCGTGGCGATCAGGTCGGCAATCTTGTGGTTGAACGCGTCGGCG
>JAEHDA010000127.1 GCA_016880655.1 Rhodocyclaceae bacterium | reverse complement strand
GTCGACCGGGATGAACACCTGCGCGGCGTGCTGGCTCTCAACGTCTTGCTGGTCAACGACCCGGAAGTGGAAGTCGCCAGCCTGATGCAGACCGACGCCTTGACCCTCCAGGCCTCGGAAGACGCCGGTCATGCGGCTCAGGCCTTCGAGCGCTATGACCTGGTTTCCGCGCCGGTGCTGGACGATGCCGGCAAACTGGTCGGCCGGGTTACCGTCAATGCGGTCCTCGACCATATCCGCGAGGAAGCCGAAGCCGAGCAACTGGCGCAGGCCGGCCTGAGGGAAGAGGAGGATATCTTCGCCTCGATCTGGGATTCGGTGACCAACCGCTGGCAATGGCTGGCCATCAACCTGGTCACCGCATTCATCGCGTCGCGCGTCATCGGCGCCTTCGAAGGGTCGATCGAGAAACTGGTCGCCCTGGCGGCGCTGATGCCGATCGTTGCCGGCATCGGCGGCAATTCGGGCAACCAGACCATCACCATGATCGTGCGTGCCATCGCCCTCGGGCAAGTCGGCGAGGACTCCGAGCGCAGGCTGCTGCGCAAGGAGGTCGGCGTGGCACTGCTGAACGGCCTGATCTGGGGCAGCCTGCTCGGCCTGGTGGCTTGGTGGCTCTACCGCGATGTTCGTCTCGGCATCGTCATGACCTCGGCGATGACCCTGAACATGCTGGTGGCGGCGGTCGTCGGGGTCGCCATCCCGATGACGTTGCGCAAACTCGGCCGCGACCCGGCGATCGGCTCGTCCGTCATGATCACCGCGGTCACGGATTCGGGCGGCTTTTTCATTTTCCTGGGCCTCGCGACACTTTTCCTGCTCTGATTTCCTTGATTTAAGCTAAGATTCGCGAACTTGGTGCTGATACCACTATCGCGATCAGGGAAATTCACAACATGAGCTGTCGTCCATCAGGCAATCCGGGGAACTCAAGCCTCCAATTGTTGGCGCTATTGATCCTGGCGCTGGCCGGCTTTTCGGCCAATGCCCAATCGCCCGAGCGACTCAAGAGCGTGCTTTCGGAAAGCGGTTCCCGCAACGCGGCGATCGAAGCCGGCAGACGGGCGTCGACCTTCTGCGCCAACTGCCACGGCACGGACGGCAACAGCAAGATGGGCGAAGTGCCGAATCTGGCGGCACAGAATCCGGCCTATCTGCTCAGTCAGGTCAACAAGTTCTATACGGGCGAACGCAAGAATCAGTGGATGGAGCCCGCCATCAAGCTCCTGAGCGAAACCGAGCGCCTGAACATCGTCGCCTACTACTCGTCCCAGCAGGTCATCCCGGTGGGCTCGCCCCCTGCGGACCCGAAGGGCCGGGACATTTATCAAGCGCGTTGCGTGCCCTGTCATGGCCCGCAGGCGCATGGCGGCGAACGCTACCCACGCCTTGCCGGACAGCAGCATGCCTATGTGATCCAGTCCCTGACGCGTTATCGCGACCGTACCGGCACCCGCATGGAGCCGGAGATGCTTGCCATGACGGCGGCCTTGAAGGATGCCGACATCAAGGCTCTTGCCGACTACCTTTCCACGCTGCACTGACCTCGCGCCCCGCCGGTAGCTCCTATTTCGACATCTTCTCGAACAGACCGACGGTAAGCTCCATCTCCTGCAAGACCAGTTCGCTGGCCGCGGCGACATCGGTTGCGAAGTAGAGCCTGTCGCCCCCCTGCTGTGCGAGCGCTGCCTCCAGAAAGATCCACTGGCGCCCAACTCTGTCCAGGGATTCCTTCAGCGCGCCGGCACCGCCGGCCGCTTGCTGCAATTCATCGTGAGACGCGACAAACTCCTTGCGCACCCGCTCGAGCTCTCCGGGAGATGCGTCGTCGCCTATCCCCCAATTGATCGCTTGGTAGTACTTGGCCATTCGCTGCGAGAGCATGCGCTGCCGGCCGGCTACGTTGACCAGATGGCCTGCCTTGCTCCCCGCATGCTTTTCCAGTTGCACCGTCCCCTGATGCGCAAGCTTGAGGACGTCTTCCGAAATCGCAAGGACCGTGCGGCCATTCGCCTTGTTCGGCGCCGTCCCGGTCAGTGCCGCCTTGTAGGTGAGCCAGGTTCTTTGCAGCGACAAGTAGATATCCCGGATATCCGCTGTCGGTGCATAGCTGTTCAACTCGGCTAGTTGGCGGTCGAATAGTGCAATCGAACCGTCAAGTGCGCGCTGCGAACGCGCGACATCCACACCTTGGCCAAGCTGGAAGTAGGCTTTGGCCATCCGCTGGGACAGCATGCGCTGCCGCCCCGCCTTGTTGATCGCAGAATTTATGTCCGCGATCTGCGCCGAAACCCCTCCAGCGCAAAGCATGCAGGCAGCGATGACGGCGATCCGCGCCAACCGTGGCCCTGACCAATAACGTCGCATAGGACTTCCATCCGGACATGAAAACCGGACGGATTCTTTTCCTGGGCTGGCACCCCTGCCTTGACCGCTGTCAAGTTCTCAGCCGGAATGACAAACTACTTAGCCAGTTCAGCAAACACGGCTTCCGCTGCCGCGACAGTCGCAACAACGTCCGCCTCGGTGTGGGCCGCAGAAACAAAGCCTGCCTCGAACGCTGACGGCGCCAGATAGACGCCCTTCTCAAGCATGGCATGGAAGAAACGGTTGAACGCGGCCTTGTCCGACGCCATCACTTCAGCATAAGTGGCGGGTGGCTTGGCCGCGAAATAGATGCCGAACATGCCGCCGACTGACTGGGCGGAGAAGGTGACTCCCTTGCGCCCCGCAGCGGCCTGTAGGCCCGCGACCAGCGCCTGCGTACGGGCGGCCAATGCCTCGTAGAAGCCCGGGGCTTGCACCTTTTCCAGCGTAGCCAGACCGGCTGCCACCGAGAGCGGATTCCCTGAGAGCGTGCCTGCCTGGTAAACGGGACCGAGCGGCGCGACTTTCTCCATGATCTCGCGCCGACCGCCGAAAGCACCCAAGGGCATACCGCCCCCGACCACCTTGCCAAAAGTCGACAGGTCGGGAGTGATGCCGTAGAGGCCCTGGGCGCTGCCCAGCCCGACGCGGAAGCCAGTCATCACTTCGTCGAAAATCAGCACGCTGCCGTATTGATCGCACAACTTGCGCATGGCATCGAGGAAATCTCGGCGCGGCGCGACAAGGTTCATGTTGCCGGCCACCGGCTCGACGATGATGCAGGCGATCTCCCGGCCATGCTCGTGGAAGACGCGGGCCAGCTCATGCGGCGAGTTGTAGTCGAGCACCAGCGTATCGCGTGCGAGATCCGCCGGCACGCCGTCCGACGAGGGATTGCCGAAGGTCAGCGCCCCGGAGCCGGCCTTGACCAGCAGGCTGTCGGCGTGGCCGTGGTAACAGCCCTCGAACTTGACGATCTTGTCGCGGCCGGTAAAGCCGCGCGCCAGGCGGATAGCGCTCATGGTCGCCTCGGTGCCCGAGGACACCAGGCGCACCATGTCCATGCTCGGCACCAGTTTGACCAGCAGTTCGGCCAGTTCGATCTCGGCCTCGGTCGGCGCGCCGAAGGACAGGCCGTTGGCCGCGACGCGCTGCACCGCCGCCACCACGTCCGGATCGGCGTGGCCGAGAATCAGCGGGCCCCAGGAGCCGACGTAATCGATATAGCGCTTGCCATCGGCGTCCCAGACGCAGGCACCTTCGCCGCGAGTGAAGAAGCACGGCGTACCGCCGACGGAGCGAAATGCCCGCACGGGCGAGTTGACGCCGCCGGGGATGGTTTTCTGGGCGCGGGAGAATAGTTCTTCGTTACGGGTCATGTCAGTCTCTAGTTATTTCCGAACAGTTTCTGGAATTCCTCGGCGCGGCGGCCGATGTCCATGGCATTGAACAGGTCGCTCACCACCGCGACCATGTCGGCGCCGGCCGCGATTACGGGTGGCGCGTTGCGGATCGTGATACCGCCGATCGCGGCAACCGGACCGTTGAAGCGCCGTCGCGCCTCGGTGAGCATGTCGAGCGTCGCACTCGCGGTGCCAGGCTTGGTCGCCGAGGGGAACATGCTGCCGATGCCGATGTAATCGGCGCCGGCCTGCGCGGCAGCATCGACCCGCGCCAGGTCGTTGTAGCAGGAAACGCCGAGCAGGCGTCTGGATCCAAGCGCCGCGCGCGCGGTCACCAAGTCATGGCCCGGCAAGTCGTCACGACCGACGTGGGCTCCGTCTGCGCCGATCTCGATCGCCAGCCAGACATCGTCATTGACGATCAGCTTCGCACCGTAGGCGCGGCAGATGCGCAGCAACTCGGCAGCCTGGGCGCGCCGGAGGGGCGCCGGCGCCGGCTTGTTGCGATATTGCACCAGGCGCACGCCACCCTGAAGCGCGGCCTCGACGAGCGCCGACAGGCGCGGTAGCAGGCGATCGTCCGGAGTCACGGCATAGAGGCCGCGCAGGCTGCCGCCAAAGTCAGTCATCGCGAGACGCCTCCTCGCCGCGTGCCCAGAAGAAACGGTCCGGGATGTACTGGCCCATGCCGGGCCGGAAACCGGCCGCGAGGGCATGCCAGGTGTAGTCCTGAGCATCGCGCACCGCCTCTTCGATCTCCAGGCCGTTGGCGAGGTTGGCGGCAATCGCCGATGCCAGGGTGCAGCCGGAACCGTGGTAGCTGCCCGGCAGCCGCTCCCAGCTATCTTCCCTGACGCGGCCGCTCCGTCCGTACAAGGTGTTGGCGACTTGCGGCGTGTTCTCGTGCGTGCCGGTCACCAGCACGAACTCCGCACCCGCGTCGACGAGCCGACGCGCGCATTCCGACAGGGAAGGCGCATCATCCTCGTTGTCATCGTCGCTCGCCAACCGCATGGCTTCGAGGCTGTTCGGGGTCAGGATGGTCGTCCGCGGCAGCAACAGGCCGACCATGGCGTCGACCATCTCGTCGTCCGCCAGTTGATCCCCCCGCCCCGATGCCAAAACGGGGTCGAAGACCAGGGGAATATCCGGATAGTCATTGACGATCTCGGCGATCGCCGCAATCGATTCGACGCTGCCAAGCATGCCGAACTTGAACACCGCTACCGGCATGTCCTCAAGCAGCGCCCGCGCCTGATCGGCCACCCACCCGGCGTCGATGGCAAGAACCCCCTCGACGCCCGTCGTATCCTGGACAGTCAATCCTGTCACCACCGACAGCGGATGGCAGCCCATACTCGCCAAAGTCAGCAAATCGGCCTGCAAACCTGCTCCTCCGGTCGGATCGGAGGCGGCGAAGGTCAATACGATCGGCGGCAGAAGGTTGGCGTCAACGGGCATGGAAATGATGATCGGCCGGTGCTGAAGACCGGTTGTCGGGAGGCAGGCAAGTACAGCTAAAATTCTATCTGAAACAAGGCAGTGCTCCCTTGGCGGCAGCAGCATCTCGATTGCATCTCAATATCCGGCCGCAACCCATTGCCCAGTCAGCATTTAGTATATAGTATGGCGTCGAGTGGGGTGGCGATGCCAGCTTGGGAATCGCGTTGCCCCGGGGAGGAGAAAATACGGCGTGGGTGACATTGCCAATCCGCACAGCATCAAAGTAATGGTGATCGATGATTCGAACACCATTCGCAAGAGCGCCGAGATATTTCTCGTCCAGGCGGGTTATCAGGTTTTGTTGGCGGAGGATGGCTTCGATGCCTTGGCCAAGATTGCCGACCATCAGCCGGACGTTGTCTTCTGCGACATTCTGATGCCTCGCCTCGATGGTTACCAAACCTGCGCCCTCATAAAGAAGAACGCCCGGCTGGCCAGCACGCCGGTGATCATGCTTTCCTCGAAGGACGGCCTCTTCGATCGCGCCCGCGGTCGCATGGTCGGTTCCGACGAATATTTGACCAAGCCCTTCACGAAGGACAGCCTATTAAAGACGGTTGCCGCCCACCTTGCGCGCCGTCATCAGTCATAAGGAATAAGCGCGATGCCTGTAAAGAACATCCTTGTCGTCGACGATTCGCCCACCGAGCGCCATGTCCTGACGGATATGCTGATGAAGGCCGGCTACACCGTGATCATTGCCGATAGCGGTGAGCAGGCAATTGAGGTTGCGAAGAAAGAAGTTCCGGATCTGATCCTGATGGATGTCGTCATGCCTGGCATGAATGGCTACCAGGCGACCAGAACCATCACGCGGGAAGAAACCACCCGCCACATTCCAGTCATCATGTGCACCAGCAAGGGGCAGGAAACCGACAAGATTTGGGGGATGCGCCAGGGAGCGCACGATTACATGGTCAAGCCGATCGACAGCGCCACGCTGCTGGCCAAGATCGCCGCTCTCGGCTGACTTCGGGACTGCCGATATGGCGAAGCGCATCAGTCTGCGGGAGTTCCAGGAAAGCCTGGCCCAGCGCCTGACTTTGGCCCGCCGCGGCGAGGCAAGACGGGCATTGCTGGGTGTCGCCTCCGGGAATGACTACTGGCTGCTCGATCTCTCCGATTCCGGCGAGGTCGTACCCTTGCCGCCACTGACCGCAGTTCCGCTCACCAAGTCGTGGTTTTCCGGTATTGCCAACATTCGCGGCACCCTTTACAGCGTGGTCGACTTCTCCGCCTTCCGGGGCCGCGAGCCAACCCGTCGCAATGCCAATGCGCGCCTGCTGCTGGTCGGTGCGCGGCACGGTAGCAACAGCGCGCTGCTGGTTGATCGCACGCTGGGTTTAAGGGGCATCGACGGTCTTGAGCCGGTGCCGGCCGCCGGAAACGAACCGGCCTGGGCAGGCGACGTCCGCCAGGACGCCCAAGGGCGCAAGTGGACGCTGCTGAAGCTACAGGAATTGCTGGCCGACCCGGCATTCCTCGATGTCGGTTCATGAACATGTCTAATACGTCGCCAACAGTGTTGGGAGAATCTCATGGCATTTAAGCTGCCCTTCAAGCTACCCGCGCTCAGCGGCAAGTCGGGCTCGGGCAATCCGGCCTTCAGCACGGTACTCGACCTGCCAGCCGGTTCAGCGGCAGGGAAGCAAGGCGGGCTGCCCCTGCTGGGCGGCAAGACCACTGCCCAGCAGTTGCACGTGCTGGGAATCGTGTTCGGTGTCTCCCTGCTGATAGCGGCGGTTGCCGGACTGCTCGAAATCAAGCAGGAACGCGATGGCGACGCATTGATCGCCGCGACAACCCAGGCACGCACCCTTTCACAGCAGATCGCCAAGTCGACGCCGTTGGCGCTGCAAGGCAGCGGCGCTGCCTTCAAGGAACTTCGCGAAGCCAGAGACAGCTTTTCCGCCTACGTCACCGCGCTGGTCGATGGCGGCGAGGTGCAGGGGCAATCCGTTCCCCGCACACCGGACGCTCACCGCGCCCAACTCGACGCAACCGTTTCAGTTTGGGACAAGTCGGCCCAGAACGCGACCGACTTGCTCGCCCAGGAAGGCAACCTGACCGCCCTCGGCAAGGCGGTTGCCCTGCTCAACAGCCGGAACTCCGCGTTACAGGAGCTCGCCGACGACCTGCTGGCGCACAAGCTCGGCAGCAATTCGCGCGACGTTGGCGCCGGAAGCCAATTGGTCATGCTGACACAGCGCATTGCCAAGAATGCCAATACCCTGCTTGCGGTGGAGGGTGTGCGGCCCGAAGTGGCCTTCCAGCTGGACCGCGACATTCATACCTTCCATGACAATCTGGCCGCGCTGAGGCAGGGTGCGGACGGCAGCACGCAGGCACGGCTCAACGCATTGGATGGAGAGTTCAAAATCCATCATGACGCCTTGGCCGGCGTGCTCGGCAGTCTACAGCGCCTGGTCGCGGCCAAGCAGGCCGGCGGAAAACTGCTCACCGACAGCCCGGTGTTGCTGAAGGCCATCGACGACCTGGCCGCCGCTTACGCGCAGGAGGCCGGCGGTTCCCTGCTCGGCAAGACGGTCACGCTGCTGGCGGCAATCATCGCGATCATTTCACTCATCCTGATCGTCAGGATATTCAATACCGATGCACGCGAACGACGCGAGCAGGCGGAACGGCAGCGCCGCGAGGCGGAAGCCGCCAAGGACGCCACCCAGGAGGCGATCCTGCGGCTGATGAACGAAATGGGCGATCTGGCGGACGGAGACCTGACTGTGCGCGCCACGGTAACGGAGGACATCACCGGTGCGATCGCGGACTCGGTCAACTACACGATTGAAGAGCTGTCGGTGCTGGTCAAGCGAATCAACGACGCTGCCGGACGCCTGGCTACCGCATCCCAATCCGCCCAGAGTACGTCGACCGAGTTGCTCGGCGCCAGCCGGCGCCAATCCGGGGAAATTCAGGACGCCGGCGCCCAAGTGCTGGACATGGCCCGATCGATGGAAGAAGTCTCCCGGCGCGCCACCGAGTCCGCGCAGGTGGCCAGACACTCTCTGGAAGCTGCCCAGAAGGGCGCCAAGGCGGTCGAGAACTCGATCTCCGGCATGAATGACATTCGCGGCCAGATCCAGGAAACATCGAAGCGAATCAAGCGTCTCGGCGAATCGTCGCAGGAGATCGGCGAAATCGTCGAACTGATTTCGGACATTACCGAACAGACCAACGTACTCGCGTTGAACGCCGCGATCCAGGCAGCCTCCGCGGGTGAGGCGGGCCGCGGCTTCTCGGTGGTTGCGGAGGAAGTGCAACGCCTTGCGGAACGGTCCGGAGAGGCCACCAAACAGATTGCGGCGATCGTCAAGACCATTCAGGCCGACACCCACGATGCGGTCTCCGCCATGGAGAACTCCACGCAGGGGGTGGTCGAGGGAGCCAAGCTCTCCGACGCCGCCGGCCAGGCCCTGACGGAGATTTCCACCGTTTCGACCAACCTCGCCGGCCTGATCGAATACATCTCAAGCGACACCCAGGCGCAGGCAACCACGGCGACGAATGTGGCCGGCAAGATGCAGGAAATTCTGAAGATCACCGAGCGCACAACGACAGGAACGCAGCAAACCGCGGCCTCGATTGGCGAACTCGCCGATCTCGCTGTGGAGCTGAAGGGTTCCGTTGCCGGCTTCAAGGTCTGACGCAAGCAATTCATGAACACTGCCGCCGAAATGGACATCGGGCCCCTGACTTGGGTCAAGGGTGAGATTGATCTCGCCCTGGAGCGGGCGCTTGAGGCTCTGGATCGTCATGGTCTGGAGAGCACCGACTCGACGCACCTGAAAGCGGCCCGTGCTCACCTGCATCAGGCTCATGGGGCCCTGTCGATTGTCGGCTTCGATGGCATCACCCGCTTCTCCGAAGCCCTGGAACAGCTGCTCGAGGCTGTGGAGGAAGGAAAGGTTGCCTACGATCAGTCGATCGCCGACACGGCGCGACACGCGATTGCGGCAATTCGCAATTACCTCGAAGACCTGATCGCCGGGCAGCCTGACCAGCCCTTGCGCTTGCTATCGACGTACCGGGCTCTGTCTGAGGCGCTCGGGCAGGGCAACCCCGCGCCGTCCGATCTATTCTTTCCCGACCTGTCGCTGCGCCCGCCGCAACGGACGCATGAACCGGCCGCGCTCGATCCGGTCGAATTCGTCACCCGCGCCAAGGCTGCCCGCCTGGCTTTCGAGCGCGGCCTGCTCAAATGGCTGAAGAAGGATCCGCGCGGCGTTCAGGAAATGCGCGGCGCCGTGGCAACCATCGAGATGACCCAGATGCAGCCTGCGGCCCGCTCGTTCTGGTGGGCGGCGCTGGGATTCTTGGATGCGCTCGCAGCCAACGCCTTCGAGCTCGATGTCGGTGCGCGCCGCGTATGCGCACGCATCGATACCCAGATGAAGCGCCTGATCGAGGGCTCGCGCACCGTCGCCGAGCGCTTGATGCGCAACACGTTGTACTACGTCGCCATCGCCGGTCCCTCGGGCGAGCACGGCGAATGCGTCCGCGCTGCCTACCGGCTCGACGACCTGATTCCCAAGCCGGCCGGCCTCGCCGACATCGAGCCCTTGCGGCCGATTCTGCGCGCCTGCCGTGAGCAACTGGCGCCGGCGATGGAGGACTGGAATCGCTTCTCCGCTGGCACGGCCGCTGCCTTGCCTCAGTTCCACGATCGAATTCGGGAACTGGTTGGGCGCGCCGAGGAGCTGCAACACCCCGAAATCTCGCGGCTGGGCAGGATCATTCTCGGCACCGCGGACGAATTGCGCCGGACTCCGCTGGCCCACAATGAGGCACTTGCCTTGGAGATGGCCACCGCCCTGCTGCTGATGGACCATGCGCTCGAGAATTTCCAGCACTTGGGCAGCGAGTTCGCCGAACAGGCCGCAACCGTCGGCAACCGGCTCGACGCGGCGATGCGGAACGAGCCACTCGCGACCATGGAGATCCCACATCTCGACGAGATGTCGCGCGTGGCTCAGGAAAAGCTCCTGCTGGGTCAGGTAGCCAAGGAAATTCTGGCCAATCTCGGGTTCGTCGAGCAATCGCTGGACGCGTTCTTCCGCGACCCCGGCAGAGTCGACGAACTTGCCGGCCTGACCAAGCCGATCAACCAGATGGAGGGCGCGCTGACGATCCTCGGCCAGGAGCGCGCCGTGCAGGTATTGCGCGAGTGCAAGGCGTCGATCCAAGCGTTCAGCGCTTCGCCTCTGGAATCGGGGCAAGCGGCTTTCGAGGAGGTCGCGAACAAGTTCTCGGCACTGGGCTTCTTCGTCGAGCAACTCCAGCATGGTCCCGCCGACATCGACCGCTACCTGCGGCCGGCCGTGCCGGCAGGCGTGGAGCCGCCTGAACCGACCGCCGAGGCCGAGCTCGAGAAGGCACGGCGGCTGGCCAAGACACTGGTCGGGGCGCTTCGCAATCAGCCTGAAGATGAACGCCTCCGCGGCGAGATCCGCCAGAGCCTTGAAGTCGTCCGGGACAATGCCGAACTGGTCGAGAATGCCGCGCTGGCGGAACAGGCCAGCGCCGCCATCGTCGCCCTGGAAAACGAGCAACCCTCGTTCGAGCTCGCCGCGGCGGTGGCCCAACTTGCGCCGGTAGAAGTGCCGAAGGCCCTGCCATCGCCCGAAGCAGCGCGCCTGGCCGAAGCAAGCAGCGAGGAAATCGACGCGGAACTTCTCGGCATCTTCATCGAGGAGGCGCACGAAGTCATCGCCACGGTCGAGGCGCAGCTGCCGCAACTGACCAGTCACCCGCATGATCGGGAAGCGCTGACTACGGTACGGCGCAGCTTCCACACGCTAAAAGGCAGCGGCCGCATGGTCGGCCTGAACGACCTCGGCGAGACTGCCTGGGCGGTCGAGCAGGTTCTGAATCGATGGCTACAGCTCGAGCAGGAGGCGACGCCACCTCTGTTGGCCATGCTACAGCAGGCTCGTTCCCTGTTTGGCGACTGGGTCGTGCAACTCGAATCGGGCGGCGGCTTCCGCCGCGATGCCACGGCATTGACCAGCCTTTGCGAGATACTGAAGGGCGAGACCGCACCTCAGCCGGCTCCGTCTGCCCCCGCCGCCACCCCGCCCGAAGTCCCGTCGTCACCGTCACCCGGATCCGGGTTTCCTGTCGAATTCGAGTCCGGGCCTGAACTCGGTGCCGAATCCGGCACTGAAGCGGTGCAGGAAATCGAAATTGAACCAGTTGCTGAAGTGGAACCGCCGACTGAACCGGAACCCCAGCCCGACATTGAAGCCGAGTCGCCGAAGGTGCCGGCCGCACCCGTTCTGCGGCTGGTTTCGTCAGCACCAGCCGCCCCGGAGGGCGTCCAGGTCGGCGATATCGTTCTTTCCCCGACGCTCTACGAGCTGTATATCCGGGAAGCCCAGGGGTATATCGCCGCCCTCGAACGCGAACTCGGCATCGGCGGCCAGCCGCGGCCGTCGCTGATTCGCGCCGCGCATACGCTGGCGGGCATCTCGGCGACAACCGGCATCATTTCGGTTCATAGCCTCGCCCACGCGCTCGAAATGGCGCTCAACCGCTTCGGTATTGCCGGCGCCGTGCCAACCGAGGATCAGAATCTGGTGCTGGCACGGACCGTCGGTGCGCTCGAGGGAATGGTCGGTGCAATCGCGAACAAGCGACTGCCCGAAACCGAAGATTCCCTGGCGGCGGCTCTCGACACCTTGTCGCCCACCGTCATCGCCAGCGAGGCTGGGGCGCTCGAGCCCGAAATCGAAATCACGGAAGTAGCGGAAGCTCCAGCCGTGCTGCCGGTCCTGGACCTGCCTGCCGTCGAGGTGGTCATGCCCACGGCAGACGAGTCGGACGAGGAAGACCGGCGCCATTTGCGCCTGGCAGACGAGTTGGACGAGCAACTGCTGCCGATCTTCCTTGAGGAAAGCATCGATCTGATGCGCGACATTGGCACCGGCTTGCGTACCTGGCGGGAGCAACCCGGAGATCAGAAGGGCGCGGACCAGTTGAAGCGTGTCCTGCATACGCTCAAAGGCAGCGCCCGCATGGCAGGCGCCATGAGCCTCGGAGAACTGGTCCATGGCATGGAAACCCGCATCGAGCAAGCGGTTTCCGTCAACGCCGTGACACCGGCCTTCCTCGATACGCTCGACGCCTCGTTCGACCGTGTCTCGCTGCTCATGGAACGGCTGCTGGGTGGCAACCAACAGGAGGAGCCCGCCGAGGAGCCGGCCCCGCCGTTCATCACCGAAGCAACCGCGATAGCGCCGGCCCCGGTGGCATCGGTCGCAACTGCGCCGCCCGCGGCCCATACGCCGGCCGTCGTCGCCGAGACCCGTCCTGACAGCCACGACCCAGAAGCCGCCGCCCGCAACATGCTGCGCGTGCGTGCCGACATCGTCGACAAGCTGGTAAATGAAGCGGGCGAAATCGCCATCGCCCGCGGCCGCATCGAGGGCGAAATACGCTCCCTCAAGAGTTCCCTGCTGGACCTGACCGAGAACGTCATCCGGTTGCGCAATCAGTTGCGGGACATCGAGATCCAGGCGGAACTACAGATGCAATCGCGGCAGGCGCTCAACTCGGAGACCGAACAACGCTTCGATCCGCTCGAGTTCGACCGCTTCACGCGCTTCCAGGAATTGACGCGAATGATGGCGGAGAGCGTCAACGACGTCGCCACTTCGCAGCAGTCCTTGCTACAGAACCTGGATCAGGCCGATGCGGCGCTGATCGCCCAGGCGCGCCTGAACCGCGAGCACTCCCAGGCGCTCATGAACGTCCGTATGGTGCCGTTCAACACCCTGGCCGACCGTCTATACCGGATTGTCCGGCAGACCGCCAAGGAACTGAACAAGCGTGCCAACCTGGATATCCGGGGCGGACAGACCGAACTTGACCGCTCGGTGCTGGAGAAGATGACCGGCCCGATCGAGCACCTGTTGCGCAATGCGGTTGCCCACGGCCTCGAAACAACAGAGCAAAGGCGGGCTGCCGGCAAGGCGGAAATCGGCGAGATCGCGCTTCGCGTCGGCCAGCAAGGCAACGAGATCGCAATCGAGCTGTCCGATGACGGGCGCGGTCTCGACTATGAACGGATTCGTGCCCGCGGCATTGCCTCCGGCCTGATCGGGCCGGGCCAGGATGCGTCGGCGGAGCAACTGACCGAACTCATCTTCCAGGCGGGATTCTCGACCGCCGAAACCTTGACCAGCGTCGCCGGACGCGGCGTCGGCATGGACGTGGTCAGAAACGAAACCGCCAACCTTGGCGGCCGCATTCATGTCGATTCGACGCCTGGCCAGGGCTCGCGCTTCCTGATCCATCTGCCGCTGACGCTGGCGATCACCCAGGCAGTGCTGGTGCGATCCGGCACGCGGCACTACGCGATTCCCTCGGCGATGGTCGCGCAAGTCCGGGAACTGAAGCCGGAGGTCATCGCCGCGGTTCGTGCCGAAGGTGCGACATCATGGCTCGACCATCAGTACCCTTGGTATTACCTGCCCCGCTTGCTGGGCAGTGCGGACGCACAACCCGAACCGGCGCGCCGTCACTGGCTGCTGCTGCTGCGCACCGGCGAACAACATGTCGCCATCGAGGTGGATGACCTGCTCGGCAACCAGGAACTGGTGGTCAAGAACATCGGCCCGCAACTGGCACGCGTGGTCGGTATTGCCGGTGCCACCGTGCTCGGCGACGGCGAGATCCTGCTCATCCTCAATCCGCTGGCCCTGGTCGGCCGCGCAGCCGTACCGCACGTCGAGGCGCCGGCACAGCCGATAGCGCCCGCGGCGGAAACGGCTGTGGCTAGGGCAGGGCTGGTGATGGTCGTCGACGACTCGCTGACGGTGCGCAAGATCACCGGCCGCCTGCTGGCACGCGAGGGCTACCACGTGATCACGGCCAAGGATGGCGTCGATGCGCTCGAGCAGTTGATCGACATGGTGCCCGACGTCATGCTGGTCGACATCGAAATGCCGCGCATGGACGGTTTCGACCTGACCCGCAACGTCCGGGCCGACGAACGCCTGAAGAACGTGCCGATCGTCATGATCACCTCGCGCATCGCCGACAAGCATCGCAACTACGCGCGGGAAATCGGCGTCAATCATTACCTGGGCAAGCCCTACGACGAGGACGAACTGCTCCGCATCATCGCCGGTTACACCGGGAAGGACACCTGACGCGCGGGCCGACGGATTACAATGTCGCCCAGCGCCATGGACAACGTCAGCCTCACCCATCACTTCCTGATCGCCATGCCGGCCATGGCGGACCCGAATTTTTCCCGAACGCTGACCTATGTCTGCGAGCACAACGCCGAAGGCGCGCTAGGCGTCATCATAAATCGGCCGATGGAAATGAGTCTGGCGACCCTGTTCGACCGCGTGAACATTCCGCTGGAAGGCATCGAAGCGGTCGCCCAATTTGCCGAAAGGCCCGTCTATTTCGGCGGTCCGGTGCAGACCGACCGCGGCTTCGTCCTTCATCGCCCGTCGGGGGAGTGGCAATCGACCCTCAGGGTCACCGGCGACATCGCCCTCACCAGCTCCCGCGACATCCTGCAAACCATGGGCGAGACCGGCGAGCCGCACGATGCGCTGATCACCCTCGGCTATTCCGGCTGGTCCGCAGGGCAACTGGAGTGGGAACTCTCACAAAACGCCTGGCTGACCGTTGCCGCCGAGCCGGAGATCATCTTCGGCCTCGCGCCGGAGGAACGCCTGCCGGCGGCGATGAGGCTGCTGGGCATCGATTTCGCCAATCTTTCCGATGTCGCGGGACATGCATGAGGGCACCGTCCTGGCCTTCGACTTCGGCACCCGGCGCATCGGCGTCGCGGTCGGCGAAATGATGCTCGGCACCGCCCGACCCCTGACCACCATCTCGGCGGAAGCCAACGAAGCCCGTTTCGCCGCCATCGGCAAACTGATCGACGAATGGCGCCCGGCCACGCTGGTGGTCGGCTTGCCGCTGTCGCTCGACGGCGAAGCCCGCGAGATGACCGACCGCTGCCGCCGTTTCGCCCGCCAGCTTGAAGGACGCTTCCGCCTGCGGGTCGTCCTGGTGGACGAGCGCCTGACATCGACCGCGGCCGACGAACGTCTGCGTGGACAGGGTCGCGACTGGCACAGCCGCAAGGCCACGATCGATGCCGAAGCCGCCGCCATCCTGCTGCAAAGCCATTTCGACGAGTATCACCGCCCATCGCCATGAGCAAACCAACGCCGGCAACCGAATTGTTCAATCGCCTCGCCGAGGCGATGCGCCCCCAGGTCACCGCCGACACCGTTCTGGTCGGCATCCACACCGGCGGCGTCTGGATCGCCGAGCGCCTGCATGAGGTACTCGGCATCAAGGCGCCGATGGGCAGCATCGACGTCTCCTACCACCGCGACGACCTTCACATGGGCGGTGGCCGCCACGGTGGCCGCGCCTCGCAACTGCCCTTCGATGTCGAGGGCGCGCACGTGGTGATCGTCGATGACGTGCTGGCCACGGGCCGCACCATCCGCGCCGCGATGAACGAGCTGTTCGACTATGGCCGCCCGGCGAAGATCGACCTTGCCGTGCTGGTCGACCGCGGCGGCCGCGAACTGCCGATCGCCGCCACCTGGTGCGGCGAAGCGCTCCGCATGCCGACGAGCCAGATGCTGGAATTGACCAGGAACGATAGCGGCGGCTTCGCCTTCCGGGTGACCGAGAAATGACGGAACGGAATCCGCAACTGAACGCCAACGGCGAACTGATCCATCTGATCACCCTCGAGGGACTGCCGCGGGACATTCTCACCGGCATCCTCGACCGCGCCGCGCCCTTCACCGAAATCGCCGAGCGCGAAGTGAAGAAGGTGCCGCTGCTGCGCGGCAAGAGCGTGTTCAACCTCTTCTTCGAGAACTCGACGCGCACCCGCACCACCTTCGAGATCGCCGCCAAGCGGCTGTCCGCCGACGTCATCAACCTCAACATCAACACCTCCAGCACCACCAAGGGCGAGACGCTGCTCGACACGGTCGACAACCTCGCCGCCATGCAGGCCGACATGTTCGTCGTTCGCCACGCTTCCAGCGGCGCGCCCTACCTGATCGCGCAGCACCTGGCCGCGACCGGTGGCGAGCACATCCATGTCGTCAATGCCGGCGACGGCCGCCATGCCCACCCGACGCAAGGCCTGCTGGACATGTACACCATCCGGCACTACAAGCGCGACTTCACCAGGCTCACCGTCGCAGTGGTCGGCGACGTGCTCCACTCGCGCGTCGCCCGTTCGCAACTGCATGCGCTGGCAACGCTGGGGGTACCGGAGATCCGCATCGTCGGGCCGAAGACGCTGTTGCCGACCGGTGTCGAACAGATGGTCGGCAAGGGCAAGCTGCGCGTCTGCCACGACCTGCGCGAAGGCCTCAAAGGTGCCGACGTGGTGATGACGCTGCGCCTGCAGAACGAGCGCATGCAGGGCGCCCTGCTGCCCAGCCCGCAGGAATACTTCAAGTCCTACGGCCTCACGCCCGCCACGCTGGCGCTGGCCAAGCCGGACGCCATCGTGATGCACCCGGGGCCGATGAACCGCGGCGTCGAGATCGATTCGGCGGTTGCCGACGGTCGCCAGGCGGTGATCCTGCCGCAGGTCACCTTCGGCATCGCGGTGCGGATGGCCGTCATGGCCATGCTGGCGGGAGCCTGATCATGCGCATACACATCAAGAGCGGCCGCCTCATCGACCCTGCCAACGGCATCGACCG
>JAEHDA010000126.1 GCA_016880655.1 Rhodocyclaceae bacterium | reverse complement strand
TTCCGCGCTGACCGACTTCAACTTCGCGCAGATCTTCGCCGAGAACCGCTACGGCGGCGCCGACCGCATCGGCGATGCCAATCAGCTGACTGCCGCGATGGTCTCGCGCCTGGTCGATCCGGCCACGGGCGCGGAATTGATGCGGGCCGCGCTCGGCCAGCGCTACTACTTCAAGGACCAGCGGGTGACGCTGCCGACCGAGACCGCGCGCACCAATCGGAAGACCGACGTGCTGGCGGCGTTCTCGGGCCGCATCATGTCCAGGGTGCATCTCGACGCGGGCTGGCAGTACAGTCCGTTCTACGAGCGCACCGAGCGCCTCAACGTCGGCGTGCGCTATCAGCCGGAATTCGGCAAGGTCCTCACCGCCGGTTACCGGTTCACGCGCGACCAGGTCGACCAGGTCGACATCTCGGCGCAATGGCCGATAGGTGGCGGCTGGTATGGGGTGGGCCGCTACAACTACTCGCTGAAGGACAGCCGCCTGGTCGAGGGCGTGGCGGGCGTGGAGTATGATGCCGGCTGCTGGATGGCCCGCATCGTCCTGCACCGGCTGGCCACCACGGTTGCGACGACTTCCACCGCCTTGTTCGTCCAGCTCGAATTGAACGGCCTGGCCCGCCTCGGCTCGAATCCGCTGGACCTGCTCAAGCGCAATATCGCCGGATACGGCGTCATCAACCAGCCGACCGCCGATCCGGCCTTCGGAGACTACTGACCACACCATGAAACGTCACGCCATCATCTATCTGCTGCTTCTGCTGCTGCCGACGTTTGCCGCGGCGCAATCGTCCCGGGCACGCACTGTCGATGCCGACCGGATCGTCGCCGTCGTGAACAGCGAGGCCATCACGCTGTTCGAGTTGCGTTCGCGCATGGTGCTGGTCGAGCGCCAGTTGCGTTCGCAGAACGTGCAATTGCCGCCGCGGGAGGTTCTGGAGAAGCAGCTGCTCGAGCGCATGATCATCGATCGCGCGCAGATGCAGTTCGCCAAGGAAAACGGCGTGCAGATATCCGACAGCGAGGTGGACGTCGCCCTGGGCCGCATTGCCGACAGCAACCGCATGAGCGTGGCCGACTTCCGGAAGGCGCTGGAGCGCGACGGCATCGTCTGGCCGAAGTTTCGCGAGGAGGTGCGACAGGAGATCACCCTCGCCCGTCTGCGCGACCGGGAGGTCGACAACCGCCTGACCATCTCGGAGGACGAGATCGACGGCTATCTGGAGAACGCCGGCAAGAGCGGCGGCAACGGCGACGTGGTGCAGGTCGCGCACATCATCGTGCGCGTGCCCGAACAGGCCAACGCCCAGCAACTGGAACGCAGCCGGAGCCGCGCCCAGCAGGCCGCCGGGCAGTTGCAGGCCGGCGAGGAGTTCGGCCGCGTCGCCGCGGCTTTTTCCGACGCGCCCGACGGCCTGGCCGGCGGCGTCATGGAAGCGCGGTCGCTCGACCGCCTGCCGGGCCTGTATGCCGAGGCAGTGCGCAAGCTGAATCCGGGCGAGACCAGCGCCATACTCAGGAGCCCGGCCGGATTCCACATCGTCAAGCTGCTCGATCGCCGCGGCGGCGCCATCCAGATGCAGGCGCTGAAGCAGACGCGTGCCCGGCATATCCTCCTCAAGGTCAACGAGATCCTCTCCGACAGCGAGGCGCGCCAGCGCGCGCTGGTGCTGAAAGAGCGGCTCGACAACGGCGCCGACTTCGCCGAGCTGGCCAAGCTGCATTCGACCGACTTGTCGGCAGCCAAGGGCGGCGACCTCGGTTGGCTCTACCAGGGCGACACGGTGCCCGAGTTCGAGCGGGCCATGGACGCATTGAAGATCGGCGCGTTCAGCGAGCCGGTGCGCTCGCCGTTCGGCTGGCACCTGATCCAGGTACTGGAACGGCGTACCGAAGACGCTTCCAAGGAGCGTCAGCGCCAGATGGCGCGTCAGGCGCTGCGCGAACGCAGGTCCGACGAGGCTTACCAGGACTGGCTGCGCCAGTTGCGCGACCGCATCTACGTCGAGTACCGCCTGGAAGAGAAGTGACGCCGCCAGTCATCGCGGTCACCAGCGGCGAGCCGGCCGGCATCGGCCCGGACATCTGCCTGGCGCTCGCTCAGTGGCAGCACGAGTCAGCCGTGGCAACACGCCAGTACAGGCTGGTGGTGCTGGGCGATCGTGGCCTGCTGCAACAGCGAGCCCGCCAGCTCGGCGTCGACATTGCCGCGCTGGAAGTGCGCCACGTGCCGCTGCGCGCGCCCTGCGTCGCCGGCAAGCTCGATACGGCCAACGCCCGTTACGTGCTCGACCTGCTCGACATCGCCTGCGACGGCTGCGTCAGCGGCGAGTTCGCCGCCATGGTCACCGCGCCGGTGCACAAGGGCGTCATCAACGATGCGGGCATCCCCTTCACCGGCCACACCGAATACCTCGCCGAGCGCACCCATACCCCGCGTGTGGTGATGATGCTGGCCGGCACCGGGGAGCAGGCCGGCCTGCGCGTCGCGCTGGCCACCACCCACCTGCCGCTGAAGGACGTGTCGGCCGCGATCACCAAAACGGAACTCACGACTACCCTGCGCATCCTGCACGGCGACCTGGTGAGCAAGTTCGGCATCGCCCGGCCGCGCATCCTGGTCGCCGGGCTCAATCCGCATGCGGGCGAGGGCGGCCATCTGGGCATGGAGGAGATCGAAGTGATTGCGCCCGTGCTCGACGCGCTGCGCAACGAGGGCATGGACCTGGTCGGCCCGCTGCCGGCCGACACGCTGTTTACGCCGAAGCTGCTGGCCGGTTCCGATGCGCAGCTCGCCATGTACCATGACCAGGGCTTGCCGGTCCTGAAGTACGCGGCCTTCGAGGAAGGCATCAACATCACGCTCGGCCTGCCGATCCTGCGCACCTCGGTCGACCACGGCACCGCGCTCGACCTGGCCGGCAGCGGCCACGCCGACCCGCGCAGCCTGTTCGCGGCGGTCAGGGTCGCGGCGGACATCGTGTCCCGCCGATGAAGGAGCCTATAAAGGAACATCGGGCCCGCAAGCGGTTCGGGCAGAACTTCCTGGTCTGTCGCGGCACCATCGCCAGGATCGTCGATGCGATCGCGCCGCGCCGCGAGGATCGCGTGGTCGAAATCGGCCCCGGCTTGGGCGCGCTCACCGAGCCGCTGCTGGAGCGGCTCGACCACCTGCACGTGATCGAGATCGATCGCGACCTGATCGCCCGCCTGCACGATCGCTTTCCGCCGGAACGATTGACGATACACGAGGGCGACGCGCTCGATTTCGATTTTGCGGCGATCGGCGGGGATCTGCGCGTGGTCGGCAATCTCCCCTACAACATCTCGACGCCGCTGCTGTTCCACCTCGCCGGCTTCGCCGCCTCCGTGCGCGACATGCACTTCATGCTGCAAAGGGAAGTGGTGGATCGCATGGTCGCCGATCCCGGCACGGCCGACTTCGGTCGCCTGTCGGTGATGCTGCAATACCGCTTCGACATGGAACGGTTGTTCGTGGTGCCGCCCGGCGCCTTCAATCCCGCGCCCAAGGTCGATTCGGCCATCGTGCGCCTGATTCCAAGACCGGCGGTGGCGCTGGACGCCCGCGACGAGGCGCTGCTGGCGAAGCTGGTGCTGGCGGCCTTCGGGCAGCGGCGCAAGATGCTGCGCAACAACCTGCGCGAGTTCGTCGACGAGGCCGGGCTGGCGGCGGCGGGCATTGCGCCCACCGCGCGCGCCGAGGAACTCGGCGTGGCCGACTACGTGCGACTGGCCAACGCCCTTGCTACTTCTTAGCGGGACAGGTGTTCATGCCCAGGATGGGGTAGAAGGGGCAAAAGCCGATGGCGCCGGTGGCCAGGGGCACGATGCCGATCCAGGCCCACACCGGGCCATTGGCGAACAACGCCCAGGCCACCAGGGCCAGACCAGCGACAATGCGCAGAATGCGATCGATACCGCCGACGTTCAGTTTCATTCGAATCTCCTGTAGGTGATTGGGGACGACGGGACGGATTGCAACACGGGCACGGTGCCGGCGTCTGTAACCAAAGTCACCGAGCGATATTGTCGGGATCAGGCATCGGCGATGCGGCGCAACCCGGCCGGGTCGAGGATTTCGACTTGTTCCCGGGACAGGCGCACCAGGCCCTGCTCGGCGAAGCCCTTGAGCAGCCGGCTGATCATCTCGCGCACGCTGCCCAGTTCGTCGGCAAGGTGCTGGTGGGTGGCGCGGACCAGCTTGCCCTTGCCGAGCAGCAGGCCGGCCAGCCGCTGGTCGAGCTTGCGGAAAGCCACTTCCTCGATCAGTTGCATCAGTTCGGCGATGCGTTCGGAAAACAGGTGGAAGACGAAGTCGCGGAAGGCCGGCTCGGCGAGCAGTTCGTCGAACAGCAGCCGCGGCATCAGCGCCAGGGTCGTCTCGCCCTCGGCGACGCCACGGGCGTTGTAATCGCTGTGGCCGAGCAGGCAACTCGAACTGATGATGCACGACTCGCCGGGCAGCACGCGGTAGAGCGGCAGCTCGCGGCCGTTGGCGGCGGGTTTGAGGACCCGGATGTCGCCCTTGATCACGAACGGAAAACCCTGGCAGGCCTGATGCTCGTCGAACACCACCGTGCCGCCGGGCACGGTCATGGTCTGCGTTTCCGCGGCGATGCGGGCGGCCAGCGCAGGCGGCAACTGCGCCAGCACCGGGTAGAGGCCGCTCAAGTCCTGGGCGTTCATGCGCGCAGTTCGGCGACCACCGGTGCGTGGTCGGAGGGCCGCTCCAGCTTGCGCGGCGCGCGGTCGATGGCGCAGGCGGTGCAGTCGGCGGCCAGCGCCGGCGAGAGCAGGATGTGGTCGATGCGCAGGCCCTGGTTCTTCTGGAAGCCGAGCATGCGGTAATCCCACCAGCTGAAGGCCTTCTCCGGCTGGTCGAACAGGCGGAAGGCATCGGCCAGGCCCAGTTCCACCAGCGCGCGAAAGGCGTCGCGCTCCGCTTCCGAGCAGAGGATCTGGCCGGCCCATGCCTTCGGGTCATGCACGTCGCGGTCATCGGGGGCGATGTTGTAGTCGCCGAGCAGCGCCAGGCGCGGGTGGCGCGCGAGTTCATCCTTCAGCCAGGCCTTGAGCGCGCGCAGCCACTTCAGTTTGTACTCGTACTTGTCCGAGCCGACCGACTGACCGTTAGGGATGTAGGCGCAGACGACGCGCACGCCGTCGAGCGTCGCCGCGATGACGCGCGCCTGTGGATCGTCGAAATCCGGAATGTTGCGCACGACATCCTGCGCATCCGTGCGTGCCAGGATGGCGACGCCGTTGTAGGTCTTCTGGCCGTGATGCACGGCGTGGTAGCCGGCGGCCTCGATCTCCGTGAACGGAAAGGCCTTGTCCTCCAGTTTGGTCTCCTGCAGGCAGAGCACGGCCGGTTGCTGCGCGGCCAGCCAGTCCAGCACGTGCGGCAGCCGTACCTTCAGGGAGTTCACGTTCCAGGTGGCGATCTTGTAGCTCACGAAGACAATGATAACCTGCGGCCCATGGGTTTCGATTTCGACACCGTCATCGATCGCAGTGGCGGCGACTCCATCAAATGGAACAAGTACGCCGGCCGCGACGTGCTGCCGCTGTGGGTGGCGGACATGGACTTCGCCGCGCCGCCGGCGGTGATCGAGGCGTTGCACCGGCGCGTCGACCACGGCGTGTTCGGTTACGGCGGGCCGTGGCCCTCGCTGGTCGAGTCGGTGCAGGAACACCTGGAGCGCGAGTACGGCTGGCGCATCGAGGCCGAGTGGATCGTCTGGCTGCCGGGCCTGGTCACGGGCCTCAACGTCGCCTGCCGCGCGGTCGACGGCCCGGTGCTCACCGCCACGCCGGTTTATCCGCCATTCCTGTCGTCACCGACGCTGAGCGGCCGCAAGCTGGCGCCCGTGTCGTTGGCGCAAGGCGATGGCGGCTGGTCGTGGGATTTCGTTGCGACGGAGAAAGCGCTGGCGGAAAGTGCCGCAAAGCTGTTCCTGCTCTGCCACCCGCACAATCCCGTCGGGCGCGTCTGGCGAGAGGACGAACTGGCGCGGATGGCCGCGCTGGCAGAGCGGCACGAGCTGGTGGTCTGCTCCGACGAGATCCACTGCGACCTGATGCTGGCGGGTGGCAGGCACCGCCCGTTCGCCACGCTGTCGCCGCAGGCGGCGGCGCGCAGCATCACGCTGATGGCACCGTCCAAGACCTTCAACATTCCGGGCCTCGGCTGCGCGTTCGCGGTGATTCCCGATGCCGGGCTGCGGCGCGATTTCCGTCACGCCATGGACGGCATCGTGCCGCACGTGAACATCCTGGGCCTGGTCGCCTGCGAGGCGGCGCTGCGCCATGGCGGCGAGTGGCGTGTCGCCATGGCTGACTATTTGCGCGGCAACCGCGACCGCGTCGTGCGCGCAGTGGCCGGGATGCCGGGGCTGAAGATGGCACCGGTCGAGGCCACCTGCCTTGCGTGGATCGAGACTACCGGCATCGAGCACCCGGCGCGATTCTTCGAGCAGGCCGGCGTGGGCCTTTCCGACGGCCGCGATTTTGGGCTTGGCGGCCCCGGCGATGCCTATGCCCGCTTCGTGCGCCTCAACTTCGGTTGCCCGCGCACCATCCTCGACCGCGCGCTGGAGCGCATGGCCCAGGCGCTGTCCGACCTATAATGATGCGGGGAAAGTCAGCCATGGTGACACGCCGCTATGAACGATTCCGCTGATCGCCGCCGCTTCCGGCGCGCCGCCTTCCGGGCGGAGGTGCAACTGGTCGATGCTGCCGGCGCAATGCCCGCCGAACTCCTGGACATTTCGCTCAAGGGCGCGCTGGTCGATGCGCCGGCGCAATGGCGCGGCAGGGTTGGTACTGCGGCACGGCTGGAACTGCGCCTCGCGGACGACCGGGAGATTTCGATGGCGATGGTGGTGTGCCATGTCGAGGGTACGCACGTCGGGCTGCGCTGCATCGACATCGACCTCGACAGCATCACCCACCTGCGCCGACTGATCGAATTGAATGCCGGCGACCCGGCGCTGCTCGACCGCGAACTCGCCGCGCTGCTCAGCTAGGCGTCGATCATGCCGTTGTGGCGGAGCAGGGCGTCGACGCTCGGCTCGCGACCGCGGAAGGCCTTGAAGGATTCCATCGCCGGGCGCGAACCGCCCACTGCCAGGATCTCGCGCCAGAAGCGTTCGCCGGTCGCGGTATCGAGCGTGCTGCCGCGCTGCTTGCCGCTCAGTTGGCTCGCTTCCTCGAAGGCCGAGTAGGCGTCGGCCGACAAGACTTCCGCCCACTTGTAGCTGTAGTAACCGGCCGCATAGCCGCCGCCGAAGATGTGCGAGAAACTCTGCGGGAAGCGGTTCCACTCGGGCGGGAAGATCACCGCCACTTTGGCGCGCACCTCGGCGATCAATTGCTGCACGGTGCGCTCGCCTTGCGGGTCGAATTCGCTATGCAGCAGCAGGTCGAACAGCGCGAATTCGATCTGGCGCAGCGTCTGCATGCCGCTCTGGAAATTCTTCGCCGCGATCATCTTGTCGTAGAGCGGGCGCGGCAGCGGTTCGCCGGTCTCGGCGTGCGCGGTCATGCCGGACAGCACGTCCCATTCCCAGCAGAAGTTCTCCATGAACTGGCTGGGCAGCTCCACGGCGTCCCACTCGACGCCGTCGATGCCCGAGACGGGCAAGTCCTCGACCTGCGTCAGCAGGTGGTGCAGTCCGTGGCCGGTTTCGTGGAACAGCGTCAGCACGTCGTCGTGGCTGAAAGTGGCCGGTTTGCCGCCGACCGGCGCCGGGAAGTTGCAGCACAGGTAGGCGACGGGCGTCTGGACGCCGGCCTCGGTCATGCGGCGGCCGATGGCATCCTGCATCCAGGCACCACCGCGCTTGGTCTCGCGTGCGTAGAGGTCGACGAAGAACTGGCCGATCATCGTGCCGTCCCGGACCACGCGGAAGAAGCGCACCGCCGGGTGCCAGCCGGCCGCCTGGTCGGGCTGGATCTTGACCGAGAACAGCGATTCGACGACGCGGAACAGGCCGGCCATCACCATGTGCTCGGGGAAATACTGCTTCACCTCCTCGTCAGAGAAGGCGTAGCGGGCGTGCTTGAGCTTCTCCGAGGCCCAGGCGATGTCCCAGCTCTCCAGTTTGTCCATGCCGAGTTCGGTGCGTGCGAATTCGCGCAACTCGGCGACATCGCGCTCGGCGAAGGGCTTGGCCTTGGCGGCCAGTTCATGCAGGAAGGATGCGACCTGCGCGGTCGACTCGGCCATCTTCGGCACCAGCGAAACCTGGGCGTAGTTGTCGTAACCAAGCATGGCAGCTTCTTCGGCGCGCAGTTGCAACAGCCGCGTAATCAGCGGGCCGTTGTCCCATTCGGGCTTGCCAAACTCGGAGGCGCGCGTGGCGTAGGCGCGGTACATGCGCGCGCGCAGCTCGCGATCCTCGGCGTACTGCATGACCGGGATGTAGGAGGGCGCTTGCAGGATGAACTTCCAGCCGGGCTTGCCGTCGCGCTCGGCGGCCGCGCGGGCGGCGGTTTTCACGTCCTCCGGCAGGCCGGCGAGTCCGCTTGAATCCGTGACCCACTCGCCGTGGGCATTGGTGGCGTCGAGCAGGTTCTCGGAAAACCTGGCGGCCAGCGCCGACATCTCCTCCTGGATTTCCTTGAAGCGCGGCTTCCTGTCCTCGGGCAGCTCGGCACCCGACAGGCGGAAGTCGCGCAGGTCGTTGTCGATGATGCGCTGGCGCGCCGGCGACAGCGCCGCGTATTCGGCGCTCTGGCGCAGCGCCTTCACCTTGGCGAAGATCGCCTCGTTCTGGCCCAGTTCGGCGTAATAGCCCGTGATCTCGGGCAGCAGTGCGTTGTAGGCTTCGCGCCACTCGGGCACGTCCATTACCGAATGCATGTGGCCGACGATGCCCCAGGCGCGGCCCAACCGTTCACCGGTGTCGGTGAGCGGCTGCATGAAGGCGTGCCACGACGGCTGACTTTCGGTGGTCGACAAATCCGCGACGAGCTTGCGGTTTTCGGCAATGAGATCGCGGATCGCCGGCCCGACGTGCGCGGGAGTGATCGCGTCGAAGCGGGGCAGGCCCGCGAAATCGAGCAGGGGGTTCATGGCTTCCATGTTGGGGGCGGAATGGCGGAGGTTCAAGCCCCCGCTCGTTTCTCAGGTGGTCAGGCGAACGAGCGCTTCGCGGTACTTGGCGCTGGTCTTTTCCAGTATCTCGGGCGGCAGCTTCGGGCCTGGCGCCTGCTTGTTCCAGTCCAGCGTCTCCAGGTAGTCGCGCACGAACTGCTTGTCGAAGCTGGCCGGGCTCTCGCCGACCTTGTAAGTGTCGGCCGGCCAGAAGCGCGAGGAGTCGGGCGTCAGGACTTCGTCGATGAGGTACAGCTTGCCGGCGGCGTCGAGGCCAAACTCGAACTTGGTGTCGGCGATGATGATGCCGCGCGTGCGCGCGTAGTCGGCCGCCTGCTTGTAGAGGCGGATGGCGGCATCGCGCACCTGTGCGGCCAGGCCTGCGCCGATGGTCTTCTCGACCGTGGCGAAGTCGATGTTCTCGTCGTGGGTACCGATCTCGGCCTTGGTCGAGGGCGTGAACAGCGGCTGGGGCAGTTGCTGGGCCATGGAGAGGCCGACGGGCAGCGGAATGCCGCAGACCTTGCCGGTTGCCTGATAGTCCTTCCAGCCGGAGCCGATCAGGTAGCCGCGCACCACGGCTTCGATCGGCAGCGGCTTGAGGCGCTTGACCACGATGGCGCGGCCGCGCACCTGCTCGCGCTCGTCCGGAGCAACCACCGTCTCTGGATCGATGCCCGTGAGCTGGTTGGGGATGATGCCGGCCAGCTTGCCGAACCAGAAGTTGGCGACGGCGGTGAGCACCTCACCCTTGCCGGGGATCGGGTCGGGCAGGATCACGTCGAAGGCGGAGAGGCGGTCGGTTGTGACGATCAGCATCTTGTCATCGCCGACCGCGTAGTTGTCGCGCACCTTGCCGCGGCCGAGCAGCGGCAGGCTCTTGATGGAGGATTCGAACAATGGCGTGGTCATGGTCATTCGCGTACGTAGGGTTTTTCGTTGTGGGCATCTTCCCGGTAGGGGAAGCGCGTGTGGCCGTAGCGGATCGCCAGCACCGCCAGCGTCAGCAGGAACACGGCGGCGGAAACCGCCAGCATCCGCCATTCGGTCATGTCCTTCACGTCGAGGATCATGTAGCGCGCCAGCGCCACCATCGCGATGTAGAGCGGATAGCGTACCGGCAGGTGGCCGGACTTGAAGTACTGGCCGATCATCGCCAGCACCTCCAGGTAGAGGAACATCAGCAGCAGGTCGGCCAGCTGGACGCGCTTGGCGTCGAACATGGTCGCGATCTCGTGGTACATCGCCACCGTGGTGGCGAAGGCGATTACCAGCAGGCCGACGTATTCGATGAAATCGAGGCCGCCGCCGAAGAAACGGCGGATGCGGTCGAAGGTGTGGGATTGGATGTCCATGCCGGGAAAAAACAAGGGGCTGCCGAAACCCGGCAGCCCCCGCATTTTGCCGCAAATCGCCGCTTACTTCACGATCGCGTTCAACTCGCCCTTCTTGTAGCGGATCGACATGGTTTCCAGGCTGATCGGCTTGATCTTGCTGGCCTGGCCGGCGCAGCCGAAGGCTTCGTAGCGGGCCTTGCAGATTTCCTTCATGGCCTTGCGGGCTTCGGCCAGGTACTTGCGCGGGTCGAAGTTCTTGCGGTCCTTGTTCAGGAACTGGCGGATGGCGCCCGTGGAGGCCATGCGCAGGTCGGTGTCGATGTTGACCTTGCGCACGCCGTTCTTGATGCCTTCGACGATTTCCTCGACAGGCACGCCGTAGGTGGCGCCCATTTCGCCGCCGTTCTCGTTGATGATCTTCAACCAGTTCTGCGGCACGCTGGAGGAGCCATGCATCACCAGGTGGGTATTGGGCAGGCGGGCGTGGATTTCCTTGATGCGGTCGATGCGCAGCACCGCGCCGGTGGGCGGGCGCGTGAACTTGTAGGCGCCGTGGCTGGTACCGATGGCGATGGCCAGCGCGTCGACCTGGGTTGCCTTGACGAACTCGGCGGCTTCGTTGGGATCGGTGAGCAACTGGTCGTGCGACAGCACGCCTTCGGCGCCGTGGCCGTCCTCCTTCTCGCCCTGGCCGGACTCGAGCGAACCGAGGCAGCCCAGTTCGCCTTCGACCGACACGCCGATGGCGTGGGCGATATCGACGACGTGCTTGGTGGTGTCGACGTTGTACTTGAACGACGACGGGGTCTTGGCGTCTTCCATCAGCGAGCCGTCCATCATCACGCTGGAGAAGCCGGAACGCATCGACTGGATGCAGATCGCCGGGCTGGCGCCGTGGTCCTGGTGCATGACGATCGGCACGTCCGGGTGGGTCTCGATGGCGGCTTCGATCAGGTGGCGCAGGTAGGCCTCGCCGGCATACTTGCGGGCGCCGGCCGAGCCCTGCATGATCACCGGGCTGTTGGTTTCCTCGGCGGCCTCCATGATGGCCTGGATCTGTTCGAGGTTATTGACGTTGAACGCGGGCAGGCCATAGCCGTGCTCGGCGGCATGGTCCAGTAGTTGGCGCATGGAAACGAGGGCCATAGGGGTCTCCTTGGTTGGTTAGTTGGCAATTTGCGGATCGCCCACCTGGACGATCTTCAATGTGTTGGTGCCGCCGGGGGTGCCGATGGGCTCACCGATGGTCAGCACGATGAGGTCTCCGGGTTCGACCGCGCCGGCGCGAATCAGTTGCTCTTCGGCTTCACGAAGCAGTTCGTCCCGATCATGCCCCGACTGCCGCATCATCACAGGATACACGCCTTTGAAGATGCTGACTTTGTAGCGGGTGCGCACGTCCTGAGTCAGGGCGTAGATGGGTACGCCGACGTTCAGGCGGGACATCCACAGGGCCGTGGAACCGGACTCGGTAAGGGCCGCGATGGCCTTGACCTGGAGGTGGCTGGCGGCGAACAGGGCGGCCATCGCTATGGACTGGTCGATGCGGGTGAACACGCGATCGAGGAAGTGCTTTTCCAGCGAGATTTCCGAGGACTTTTCGGCTTCGACGCAGATGCGCGCCATCGCTTCGACCGTCTGCACCGGATAGTCCCCCGCCGCCGTCTCGGCCGACAGCATGACGGCGTCGGTGCCGTCGAGCACCGCGTTGGCGACGTCGGAGACTTCGGCGCGGGTGGGAATCGGCGAATGGATCATCGATTCCATCATCTGCGTGGCGGTGATGACGAAACGGTTGTGCTCGCGCGCGGTGCGGATGATGCGCTTCTGCAAGGCCGGCACCGCCGCATCGCCGACTTCGACCGCGAGGTCGCCGCGGGCGACCATGACGCCGTCGCTGGCGTCGAGGATTTCCTCGAGGTTCGTGATCGCCTCGACGCGCTCGATCTTGGCGATGACGAGCGCTTTCGAGCCGGCCTCGACCAACAGCGCGCGGGCCTCGCGCATGTCGCTGCCGGACTTGGGGAAGGACACGGCCACGTAGTCCACCCGCAGCGCGGCGGCGCTGCGGATGTCTTCCTTGTCCTTGGCCGTCAAGGCGGGTGCCGACAAGCCGCCGCCCTGCTTGTTGATGCCCTTGTTGTTCGAGAGCTCGCCGCCGTGACGGACGGTGCAGTGGATCTCGCCGTCCATGACGGCCTTCACGTCCATGATGATGCGGCCGTCGTCGAGCAGCAGCACGTCGCCCGCGACGACGTCATCGACCAGTTCGGGATAGTCGAGGCCGACCCGGTTATGGTCGCCGAGTTCGCAGTGCGCGGCGAGGATGAAATCCTGGCCGGTCTTGAGCAGCACCTTGCGGCCCGCGAACTTGCCGACGCGGATCTTCGGTCCCTGCAAGTCGGCCATCACGCCGACGGTGCGGCTCTGCGCACTCATCGCCAGGCGCAGGTTGTCCATGCGCAGGCGATGGTCGTCGACGGTGCCGTGGGAGAAGTTCAGCCGGACGACGTCAATGCCGGCGGCAACCAGCTGGTTCAGTATCGCGGGGTCCGATGATGTCGGCCCCAGGGTCGCTACGATTTTTGTTGTACGTTGCATTTCCGAGGGACGACCCGCTTGTGACGGGCCGCCTCTGATGGGGTTTGGGGGTGGCTCAGCCCTTGGCGCGTTTTTCCAGCATGTCGACTGCGGGCAGGACCTTGCCTTCCAGATATTCCAGGAAGGCGCCGCCAGCGGTGGAGATGTAGGAAACCTTGTCGTAGATGTCGTACTTCTGGATCGCGGCTATGGTGTCGCCGCCGCCGGCCAGGGTGAAGGCCTTGGTGTTGGCGATGGCCATGGCGATGGCCTTGGTTCCCGCGCCGAACTGGTCGAACTCGAAAACGCCGACCGGGCCATTCCAGACCACGGTGCCGGCCTTCATGATGATGTCGACCAGTTCCTGCGCCGACTTCGGGCCGATGTCGAAGATCATGTCGTCGTCGGCCACGGCGCCGGCATCCTTCAGCACGGCCGGCTCGGCGGCGTCGAACTTCTTGCCGCAGACGACGTCGACGGCGACCGGAATGGTGGCGCCGCGCGCGGTCATTTTCTTCATCAGGGCCTGGGCGGTCGGTACCAGGTCGTCTTCGCACAGCGACTTGCCGACGTTCTTGCCGGTGGCCTTGAGGAAGGTGTTGGCGATGCCGCCGCCGACCACCAGTTGTTCGCACTTCTCCGACAGGGCCTCCAGCACGGTCAGCTTGGTCGAGACCTTGGAGCCGCCGACGATGGCGACCATCGGCCGGGCCGGATTGGCCAGCGCCTTGTCGAGCGCTTCGAGCTCTTCGCTGACCAGCTTGCCGGCGCAGGCGGTGGGGGCGAACTGGGCGACGCCGTAGGTCGAAGCCTCGGCGCGGTGGGCGGTGCCGAAGGCATCCATGACGAATACGTCACACAGGGCGGCGTACTTCTTCGCGGTCTCCTCGACGTTCTTCTTCTCGCCTTTGTTGACGCGGCAATTCTCCAGCAGCACGACCTCGCCTTCGGCGACATCGAAGCCGCCGTTGACCCAGTCCTTGATCAAGCGCACCGGCTTGCCGAGCTTGGCGGACATTACGTCCGCGACGGGCTTGAGGGAAACCTCCTCGGTCCATTCGCCCTCGGTCGGGCGGCCGAGGTGGGAGGTCACCATGACCTTGGCGCCGGCCTTCATGGCGTGCTCGATGGTGGGCATCGAGGCGGTGATGCGGGCGTCGGATGTGACCTTGCCGTCCTTGACCGGCACGTTGAGGTCGGCGCGGATGAAGACGCGCTTGCCCTTGAGGTCGAGATCGGTCATGCGGATGAATTTGGGCATGGGGTATCTCCTGAGATTATTCTTGAAGTTAGCCACTGAAGCATTGCGCCGGTGTGACGGCGCAATGCTTGGATCGCTAATCTCTTACTTGGCGACGTGCTTGACGAAGCGCAACATGTTGCAGGTGTAGCCGTACTCGTTGTCGTACCAGGCCACGACCTTGACGAAGGTCTTGTCCAGGGCGATGCCGGCTTCGGAGTCGAAGATCGACGGCTGGGCACAGCCGCGGAAGTCGGTCGAGACGACCTTCTCGTCGGTGTAGCCGAGCACGCCCTTGAGCGCGCCGCCTTCGGAGGCGGCCTTCATGGCTTTGCAGATATCCTCGTAGGAGGCTTCCTTGTTCAGCTCGACGGTCAGGTCGACCACGGAGACGTCGGAAGTCGGGACGCGGAAGGCCATGCCGGTCAGCTTCTTGTTCAGCTCGGGCAGAACCACGCCGACGGCCTTGGCGGCGCCGGTCGAGGACGGGATGATGTTTTCCAGGATGCCGCGGCCGCCGCGCCAGTCCTTGGAAGACGGACCGTCAACGGTCTTCTGCGTCGCGGTGGCGGCATGCACGGTGGTCATCAGGCCGCGCTTGATGCCCCAGTTGTCGTTCAGCACCTTGGCGACGGGAGCCAGGCAGTTGGTGGTGCAGGAAGCGGCGGAGACGATCTTCTCGCCCGCGTACTTCTCGTGGTTCACGCCGTAGACGAACATCGGGGTGTCGTCCTTCGAGGGGGCGGACTGCACGACCTTCTTGGCGCCCGCGTCGATGTGCTTCTGGCAGGTTTCCTTGGTCAGGAAGAAGCCGGTCGATTCGATGACGATGTCGGCGCCGACTTCGCCCCACTTCAGGTTGGACGGGTCCTTCTCGGCGGTCAGGCGGATCTTCTTGCCGTTCACCACCAGGTTGGTACCGTCGACCTTGATGTCGCCGTTGAAGCGGCCATGCACGGAGTCGAACTTCAGCATGTAGGCGAGGTAGTTCGGCTCGAGCAGGTCGTTGATGGCGACGACTTCGATTTCGGGGAAATCCTTGGCGATAGCGCGGAAAGCCATGCGGCCGATGCGGCCGAAGCCGTTGATGCCAACTTTGATTGCCATAGTTGTTTTCTCCTGGAAGTGATTAGATGAATGATTCGACGGCGCTCACGACATTCGCCACCGTGAAGCCGAATTCCTTGAACAGTACGCCGGCCGGGGCCGATTCGCCGAAGCGGTCGAGGCCGATGACCTTGCCCTCGCCGCCGACGTACTTCCACCAGCCGTCGGTGACGCTGGCCTCGACAACGATGCGCGGCAGGCCCTTGGGCAGCACGCTGTCCTTGTAGGCCTGGTCCTGGCGGTCGAAGACGTTGGTGGAGGGCATCGAGACGACGCGCACCGGGATGTCCTGCTGCGCCAGGGCGGTTTGCGCCTTGAGGGCCAGTTCGACTTCCGAGCCGGTGGCGATGATGATGGCCTTGGCCTTGCCCTTGGCTTCCGAGATGACGTAGCCGCCCTTGCGGATGTTGGCGATGGTGGCAGCGTCGCGGGCGACGAAGGGCAGGTTCTGGCGCGACAGGGCCAGCGAACTGGGGCCGGTGGTCTTCTCGACGGCGCAGACCCAGGCCGTCATGGTCTCGACGGTGTCGCAGGGACGCCAGACGTCCATGTTCGGGATCATGCGCAGGGTCGGGATCTGCTCGACCGGCTGGTGGGTCGGGCCGTCCTCGCCGAGGCCGATGGAGTCGTGCGTGAACACGTAGATCACGCGTTGCTTCATCAGTGCCGACATGCGCAGGGCGTTGCGGGCATATTCCGAGAACATCAGGAAGGTGCCGCCGAAGGGCAGCAGGCCGCCGTGCAGGGCCATGCCGTTCATGATGTGCGACATGCCGAACTCGCGCACGCCGTAGGAGATGTAGTTGCCGGTCGACTTGCCGCTGACGTGCTTGCAGCCCGTCCAGTTGGTCAGGTTGGAGCCGGTCAGGTCGGCTGAGCCGCCGAGGAACTCGGGCAGGCCGGGCGCCAAGGCGTTGATGGCGATCTGCGAGGCCTTGCGGGTGGCGACGGTCTCGGCCTTTTCATTGGCGGTGGCGATGGCCTTGGCGGCGAACTCTGCCCACTTGGCGGGCAGTTCATTGGCCATGCGGCGCTTGAACTCGGCGGCTTCGGCCGGGAAGGCCTTGGCGTAGTGCTCGAATTTGCGGCTCCAGTCGCTTTCCCAGCCGGCGCCCTTCTTCTTCGCGTCCCAGGCTTCGTAGACTTCCTTGGGAACCTCGAAGGGGCCGAAATGCCAGCCGATGTGCGGGCGGGTGGCGGCGATCTCGATGTCGCCCAGCGGCGCACCGTGCACGTCGTGCGTGCCCTGCTTGTTCGGGCTGCCGGCGCCGATCACTGTCTTGCAGCAGATCAGCGTCGGCTTGTCGGTCACGGCCTTGGCGGCATTGATCGCCGCGTGCAGCGCTTCCGGATCGTGGCCATTGACGTTCGGTACCACGTGCCAGCCGTAGGCTTCGAAGCGCTTCGGCGTGTCGTCGGTGAACCAGCCTTCGACGTGGCCGTCGATGGAGATGCCGTTGTCGTCCCAGAAGGCGGTCAGCTTGCCCAGGCCCCAGGTACCGGCCAGTGCGCAGGCTTCGTGCGAGATGCCTTCCATCAGGCAGCCGTCGCCGAGGAAGACCCAGGTGCGGTGATCGACGATTTCGTGGCCCGGCTTGTTGAACTCGGCGGCCAAGAGCTTTTCCGCCATCGCCATGCCCACGGCATTGGTGATGCCCTGGCCGAGCGGGCCGGTGGTCGTTTCGACGCCGGGCGTGTAGCCGTATTCCGGGTGGCCGGGGGTCTTGCTGTGCAGCTGGCGGAAGTTCTTGATGTCGTCGATGGTGACGTCGTAACCCGTCAGGTGCAGCAGGGCGTAGATGAGCATGGAACCGTGGCCGTTCGAGAGCACAAAGCGATCGCGGTTGGCCCACTTGGGATTATTCGGGTTGTGGCGCAAGTGGTGGTTCCACAGCACTTCGGCGATCTCGGCCATACCCATGGGCGCGCCAGGGTGGCCTGAGTTGGCCTTTTGCACGGCGTCCATGGCTAGGGCGCGGATGGCGCTGGTCAGGTGGTTGAAGACGGACGGGTCAAAATCGCTGAAAGTGGCCATCGTATTCCTCGTTGTTGGCAGCCGGGAAAACAAAAGATTATATCGGCCAAACGCGGCGCGATGCTCACGGCCGTGGCTGACCCGGCGCCCGGGGCGGGCGCCACTCGGTAGATCTCGTCAAGCGCTACGCTTCCACTTCTTTTCCATGAGGGCGAGAATGAGTGGCGTCAGCACCAGTTCCATCGCCAGGCCCATCTTGCCGCCCGGTACCACCAGGCAGTTCGGGCGCGACATGAAGGAGTCATGGATCATGGTCAGCAGGTAGGGGAAGTCCACGCCGTGCGGATTGCGGAAGCGGATGACGACCATCGATTCGTCGAGAGTCGGAATGTCGCGCGCGATGAAGGGGTTGGAGGTGTCTATCAACGGGATGCGCTGGAACTTGATGTCGGTGCGCGAAAACTGCGGACAGATGAAATGGACGTAGTCGTGCATGCGCCGCAGGATGGTCTGGGTGACCGCCTCGACCGAATAGCCGCGCCCCTGGGTGTCGCGGTGGATTTTCTGTATCCACTCGAGGTTGACCACGGGTACGACGCCGATGCTCAAGTCGGCGTGCTGCGCAATGTCGGCGTCGTCACCGACATAGGCACCGTGTAGGCCTTCATAGAACAATAGATCGGTGTGTTCGGGAAACTCCTCCCAGGGCGTGAAGGTGCCCGCCGGCTGGTTATAGGGGGCCGCTTCTTCACTGTTATGGAGGTAAAAGCGGCGCTTGCCGCGACCGCTCTCGCCATACTTCTTGAAGATGCCTTCCAGTTCGGCTAGTTCGTTGGCGGCAGGGCCGAAATGGGTCGGCAGCGAGGCGCCGGCGGCTTCCGCCTCGGCGATGATCCGCTTCATTTCGGCACGATCATACTTGTGCATGCTGTCGCCCTCGATGACGGCGGGCGTGATCTTCTCGCGACGGAAGATGTGGTCGAAAGACGCCTTGACGGTGCTCGTGCCCGCGCCGCTCGACCCGGTGACGGCAATGATCGGATGCTTGATGGACATGGTCGTTCTCCTCCAATGCAGTAGAAATTCGTCGGCTTGGGCCGGCCGGCGCCAGTGCTTCCCTCCGCACCAGAAAATCCCCGCCCCTTGCGGGGCGGGGCAAGCTGGCTGAAACGCCAGAGGGAGTGGAAAGACTCGGCATCAGAGCCCCTGCGCCGGGCGCAGGAGTCGCTCGCAGTCCGGTAATGCAATGTAATGCCCACCATCCATAAGCGCCATTCACTTTTTCTTATCGTGCGAATAAGCCGGTCGTTGCGGCGGCGCAGCATGGCGCATGAGTTGCGTTGCCGGTTCCGGCTAGCGGGTCAGCGCGATGAAAAGCTCCGACAACTTTTCCGGCAGCCTGTCGACCTTGTCGATGACCGTGTATTGTCGGCCAAAAATGTCGGAGACATAGTCGTCGGCCTTCGGGTCGAGGCTGATGCAAGAGCTGAAAATGCCCTGACGGTGCACTTCACGTACTGCTTGGCGCGCATCCTCGATGAGCATGCGCTCGTCTGGGCTGTCGACGTCGGCGGGCTGGCCATCGGTGAGGATCAACATCAGCCGCTTGTCGGCGGTTTGCGCGGCCAGATAGTGGGCGGCGTGGCGCAAGGCGGCGCCCATGCGCGTCGACCCGCCGGCCGTCATGGCCGCCAGGCGCGCCTTGACGGTATCGTCCCAGCGCTCGGAGAAGCCCTTGATATGTTGGTAGCGCACCTGGTGGCGGGTGTCGGAATGGAAGCCGGCGATGGCGAAGGGGTCGCCGAGGCATTCGATCGCCCACGC
>JAEHDA010000125.1 GCA_016880655.1 Rhodocyclaceae bacterium | reverse complement strand
TGCGCATCTGGTCTTCGACGCGCGCCTGGGCACCGTTGCCGACCGCGATCATGATGATGACAGCGGCGACGCCGATGATGATGCCGAGCATGGTCAGCGCCGAACGCAGCTTGTTCACGCGCAGCGCACCCAGGGCGATGCGCAGGATCGCCGCGAAGGTCATGCGGAGGCTCCCGCAGGCATCGCCGCCAACGCCACGGCCGCATCGAGTGGTGCGTTCGGCTTGTCCTCGACCACCATGCCATCGCGAAACAGGATGACGCGCTTGGCGAAGGCGGCGATGTCGCGTTCGTGCGTGACCAGCACGATGGTGATGCCATCGCGGTTCAGCGTTTGCAGCAACGCCATGATCTCGACGCTGGTGTGCGAGTCGAGCGCGCCGGTCGGCTCGTCGGCCAGCACCAGTTGCGGATCGTTGGCCAGCGCGCGGGCGATGGCGACGCGCTGCTGCTGGCCGCCGGAAAGTTGGGTCGGCTGGTGGTCGAGGCGTTCGGCCAGCCCGACCTGGGTCAGGCGCTTGAGCGCGTGGGCGCGGCGTGCCGACGGCGCGATGCCCGCGTAAAGCAGGGGCAGGGCAACGTTGTCGAGCGCGCTGGTGCGGGCGAGCAGGTTGAAGTGCTGGAAGACGAAGCCGATCTTGCGATTGCGCACGACGGCGAGTTCGTCGCCCGCCAGTTGCGAGACCTCCTGCCCGCCGAGCCAGTACTGGCCGCCGCTTGGCCGGTCAAGACAGCCGAGCAGGTTCATGAAGGTCGACTTGCCGGAGCCGGAAGGCCCCATCACGGCGACGAACTCGCCGGCATCGATGTCCACCGAGACACCGCGCAGGGCGGGCACGATCGTGCTGCCCATCCGGTATTCCTTCGCCAACCCGGTGGTGCGGATGAGCGGCATCAGAACATGCGCGGGCCGCCCGGCGCACCTGCCTTCGCCGGTGCGGTCGCGCCGACGATGACTTCCATGCCTTCGGCGACGTCGCCCGAGATGATTTCCGTCGCGGTGCCGTCGGTGATGCCTGCCTGGACCGGAAGCGCCTTCGGTGCGCCGCTTTCGTCGATCACCCAGATCCGGCTTTGCCCCCGGTTGCGATTCGCGCTGCCCTTGGGTGGCGTGTCGCCACGGCTGACTTTTGTCGCATCGTTTTCGGGCTTGAAGCGCAGAGCCGCATTGGCGACCTTGAGCACGCTGTCCTTCTGTGCAGTGACGATGCGCACGTTGGCGGTCATACCCGGCAGCAGCGTCAGGTCGGGATTGGCGGCGGACACGATGACCGTGTAGGTGACGACGTTCGATACCACCGTGGCCGCCTTGCGCACCTGTAGCACCTCGCCATGGAAAGTCCGGCCGGGGAAGGCGTCGACGGTGAACGTGCCCTTCTGGCCTACCTGGACGCGGCCGACGTCGGCTTCGTCGATCGATGTTTCCACCTGCATGTCCGACAGGTTGCGGGCGATGACGAACATCTCCGGTGCTTGCAGGCTGGCCGCTACCGTTTGCCCCGGCTCGACGCTGCGCTTGACGACGACGCCATCGACCGGCGAGCGGATTTCCGTGCGGCCGAGATCGACCCGGGCCTGCGCGACCAGGGCTTCGCGCTGGCGCACGACGGACTCGCTGTTCTTGACTTGCGCTTCGGTGAGTTGCACTTGCGCGCGCGCGGCATCCAGCGTGGTCCTGGCCTTGTCGCGGTCGGCCGGCGAGATGAAGTTCTTCTCCACCAGCAGGATCTTGCGATCGAAGTCGCGCTGTGCCTCGGCGAGATTCACCTGCGCCTGGTAGGCCTGCGCGCGCTGGACGTTGACCGCTGCGCGCGTCGCGTCGAGGTCGGCCTCCGCCTGCCGCAACCGCTGCTGGTAGGTCTCCGGATCGATGCGCGCGATCAGTTGCCCCTTCTTCACAGCGGCGTTGAAGTCGACCAGGATCTCCCTGATCTGGCCGGAGATCTGCGAGCTGATCTGGACGGCGGAAACCGGATTGAGCGTGCCGGCTGCGGCGACGGCCGCGGTCAGCGGTCCCTTTTCGACCTTGGCGAATTTGTAGCCGGCCTGCTGGCCGTTTGCGGCGACGAGCCAGTAGCCGATGCCGCCAGCGGCAACAAGGGCGGCGGCACCAACGAGGAAAAACGCGCGGCGGTTCATGCCGTGCATTCTAGCCTCGGGGTTTGCCGCGCGTCTGTAAGCGCTTGTATCAGGCCCGGCCGGGGTTGCCGTCCATGCCGATCAGTTTCGGCATGTTGAGCTGACGCGGTGTCACCGTCTTCTTGTCGCGCAGCCAGCGCGCCACCACTTCCCAGATCGGCTCGCCGCTGGCGCCTTCGCCGACCGGTGCCCAGCCCGCGACCTTGTACGCCTTGTTGGCCTCGATCGGTTTGCCATGCAGCCGCATGTCCTGGATGCGGCTGCCGGCCCTGGCGTTCGGGTCGCAGGCGTAGGTCATGCCGCCGACGCGCACCATGTCGCCACCCTGCTGGTAATAGGGGTCCGGGTTGAAGAGATTGTCGCCGACGTCTTCGAGGATCATCTTGATCTGCTCGCCGTTCATTTCGGTGAGCGTCGAGTGCGGGTAGGTGATCGCCGTCTGGTCCATCAACTGCTCGAAGGTGATCGCCTCGCCGGGCAGGATGCTGGTGCCCCAGCGGAAGCCGGGCGAGAAGGCGATGTCGGCGCCCTTGACGTCGATCATCGCGTCGAGGATCAGCTGGTCCCACGAACCGTTGAAGTTGCCGCGCCGGTAGAGCAGCCCCTCGCTGACGGCCAGCTTCTCCTCCAGCCTGGCCTTGTGCGGCGCGCGCACCTTGTCGATCAGCGCCGACATTTCTGCGTCTGCCGGCAGCAGGTTGGCGAACACCGGCAGCAGCTTGTAGCGGAAGTCGCGCACGCGGCCAGCCCGGACGTCGAAATCGAGCACGCCGAGGAACTTGCCGTTCGAGCCGGCGTTGGTCACCAGCGTCACGCCGCCGCGGTTCTTGATCTTCACGGGCTGCGGCACACCGTCATGGGTGTGTCCGCCGAGGATGGCATCGATGCCGGTGACGCGGCTGGCCATCTTCAGGTCGACGTCCATGCCGTTGTGAGACAGCACGACCACGACCTGCGCCCCCTTGCTCCGTGCCTCGTCGACCGTCTTCTGCATGGCATCGTCCTGAACGCCGAAGCTCCAGTCGGGCACCATCCAGCGCGGATTGGCGATCGGCGTGTACGGGAAGGCCTGGCCGATGACGGCGACCTTCACGCCGTTCATCTCGCGCATTGCATAGGGCGAGAAGACCTGGTCGCCGAAGTCGGTCGTCCTGACGTTCTGGGCCAGGAACTCGATCCTTGCCCCGCTCTTCCCACTGAAGTCGTTGTCGACGATCTGCTTCACGCGCTCGTGCCCCAGCGTGAATTCCCAGTGGCCGGACATCATGTCCACGCCGAGCAGCTTGCAGGCGTCGACCATATCCTGGCCCTTGCTCCACAACGCAGTCGCGGAACCCTGCCAGGTATCACCGCCATCGAGCAGCAGCGCGCCGGGCCGACTGGCGCGCAGGCGCTTGACCAGCGTGGCGAGATGAGCGAAGCCGCCGACCTTGCCGTAGGTCTTCGCGGCCTGCTCGAAATCGAGATAAGTGAACGCGTACGCTTCACCCGATCCCGGCTTGATGCCGAAGGCCTTGAGCAGCTTCTCTCCGACCAGGTGCGGAACTTTGCCGGCGGCGCTGCCGAAGCCGAGGTTGACGCTCGGCTCGCGGAAATGAACCGGCAACAGCTGCGCATGGCAGTCGGTGAAGTGCAGCAGGTGCACGTTGCCCTGGCGCGGCAGGTCGTAGAAGCGCCCATTTCCCTGCGCCGCGAGCACATCGCGGGCATCGAGGGTCATGCCGGCCGCTGACGCGGCGGCCAGCACTTGCAGGAACTCGCGGCGGTTCATTTGTTTACAGGGGACTCTGGATCGAGCAGCAGCGCGACGAGATCCTTGACCTGGCCCTCGGTCAGTGCGCCGACATGGCCGAAGCGCGGCATGTCCGAGCAGAGGTTGAACGCCTTGGCGTTCCAGATCTTGCCATAGACGTACTTCTGCATCTCCGGAGTGTTGCCGCGCAGCTTGCCGAACTGGTAGAGGCTGGGGCCGATGGTGCCGAAGGACATTTCCTTGGGGTTGATCTGGTGGCAGTTGTAGCAGTTGCCGCCGACCGGCAGGCCCACCTGGTCGGTCCAGGTGAAGCCGCGGCCGCTCTGGGCGAGCTTCTCGCCGTTGGCCCAACTGCCCATCAGCTTGCCGTCGGCCGGGTACTTCACCGTGGCGAATTGGTCGTTCTGCATCTGGGTCGCGATGCTGGTCGGCGGATTGTTGCCGGTGCGGTTGCAGATTGCCTGGAGACCGTCCGTTTCCAGTCGGTCGGTGCCGGCCTGGCCGCGCGGCTTGAAGTCGCGCTTGATGATTTCGAGTGCGCGGGCGCGATGCTCGTTATCCGCGACGGCGGGCAGGCTGGTGCCCAGCAAGGTGGCGCCGGCAATGGCGAGCGCGATGATCCTGGTGTTCATGTTGGTCGTCTCCCTGTTAGCGCTTGATGCCGGGGCCTTTGTACACCTGGCCGTTGGCGTTGCCGATCATGTACGTCAGCAGGTCGGTGACGACCTCCGACGCGTACTTCGGCTCGGGGAAACGCTGCTGGCGGAAGCAGTCGTTCATCCGCCACTGGTGGGTGAGCATGACACCGCCGGTCATCCGGTAGCCCGGCCAGCCCTGCACGCCCTGGATGGCGCCCTTGCCGGTGCTGAGGTTGGGCAGATTCTGCATCCGGATGCGCTTGCCGTCGGATCCGTGGCAGGTGTTGCAGGAGAAATCGTAGGGGCCGGCGCGGTAGTTGGTGATCTCCTTGCCGGTCTCGTAGGCCTCGCGCACCTTGGGATCCTTGAGCGGCACGGCGATCTTCATGCCCTTGGAGTGGCTGGCGACGTAGGTGACCAGGTTGGTGATGTCCGGCGCGCTGGTATCGTTGGCGCCCTGAAAGGGCTTCTTGGCGATATCGTCGAACTTGAAGCCCTGCTTCTCGACCATGCACCAGACGATGCGCCGCTCGGCGTCCATCACCGCGTCGGCATCGACGAAGTGGCGTGGCATGGCGACGTAGGCGCCCTTGACCACGCCGACGCCCTGGCCGAGGTCGCAGCTCTCGGCGAGCGAGACGTTGTTCGGGCCGCG
>JAEHDA010000124.1 GCA_016880655.1 Rhodocyclaceae bacterium | reverse complement strand
TCGCCTTCCATCTTGCCGTAGCCCATGGTGCCGACGTGGATGCCGGAAGCGCCTTGCAGCCGGGACATCTTGGCCAGCACGAAGGCGGTGTAGCCGCGCTTGGCGCTCGGGGAGGTGACGGCGCCGTGGCCGGCGCGGTGGTAGTGGAGGAACTGGTTCGGATACTGGCGACGGCAGGTGGTGACCATGCCGGGGCCGCCGACGTAGCCGTCCACCAGGAAGGCCAGCTTGTTGGCGTCGGTGCCGAAGGTCTCCAGCGCGAAGTCGGCGCGGGCGCACATCTCGTAGTGGTCGTCGGCGGTGATGTTCATCGAGAACAGCTTGGCCTGGCCGGTTTCGTCCATGGCGCGCTTCATGGCGTCATAGACCAGCGGGATGGTCTTCTTGACCGGGGCGAACACCTGGTTGCCCTGCGGCTCGTCGTTCTTGATGAAGTCGCCGCCCAGCCAGAACTGGTAGGCCGCCTTGGCGAACGGCTCGGGACGCAGGCCGAGCTTGGGCTTGATGATGGTGCCGGAGATGTAGCCGCCGTCCTTGACCGGGCGGCCGAGGATGCGCCACAGGTCTTCGATGTTGTAGGCCGGACAGTCGAACTGGCGGATGGCTTCCGCCGGCATGTGGAAGTCGATCATCTTGGCGTGCTCGATGTCGCCCATGCCCTGGTTGTTGCCGATGGTCAGGGTCAGGAAGGAAACCAGCATCATGCGGCCGTCGATGACGTTGCGGTCGAACAGCTCCATCGGGTAGGCGATGCGCATGTCCTCGGTCGCCTCGTCGATGTAATAGACCAGCGCATCGACGCCCTTGGTGAATTCGTCGGTGGTCGACACTTCGACGTTGGTGCCGGTGGAGGACTCGGCGGCGAAGTGGGCGGCGGCTTCCAGGTAGCCGGTGCCGGCCTTGGGCTTCATCTTGTAGGCACACAGGATGTACTTGCCGCTCTTGATCAGGTCTTCTTCCTTGAGGCTCAGGTCGGCGTAGCGGGCTGATTGATCCATGGTCTGCTCCTTTGCTTGGTGTCTGTGGTTTATGTCGTCGCGATTCGAAGTGGCGCCATCTTAGTCGCCTGAAATCATAAAAAACATTAAGATTTTTTGATCTGATGCATAAGCTGAACATCGGCCAGTCGGGTCGCGGCGAGATCGGGCAAGACGGCCAGCGCGCCGGTGAAATCTTCCCCGGCGGTATAGATGCTGCGGGTAATCACTGTCGGGAGGCGTGCCGCCATGGCTGACTTCAGTCCGTTGGCCGAGTCCTCGATGGCGAGGCAATCCTCGGGCGGCACACCGAGACGTTCCAGCACCCAGAGGTAAATGTCGGGTGCCGGCTTCTTCTCCGGCACGATGTCGCCCGCGCCGATGACCGCGAACCAGTCGGCCGCATCCGGCGCGAGGCTTGCCTTCAGCAGCGTGGTGACGTTCTCGGGCGTGGTGGTGGTGGCGATGGCCAGGCGCAGCCGGGCTGCGCGGGCTTCCGCGATCAGTTCGGCCACGCCCGGCCGCAGCGGAATCCGGCCGGCTTCGAGCATTGCAACGTAGTGGCGAGTCTTGGCGGCGTGGAGCCGCCGGATGGCTTCGTCGGCATCCGGCCTGGCCAGGAAGGCGGGGTCGTAGCGTTCGGCGTAGAAGCGCATCCGCTCCTTGCCGCCCGTTACGGCCAGCAGTTCTCCATAGAGGCCTGCGTCCCAATGCCACGCCAGCGCCGCCTCGTCGAAGGCGGCGTTGAAGGCGGGCCGGTGGCCGTCGCGCTCGGTATCGGCGAGCGTGCCATCGACATCGAAGATCAGTGCTTGCAGCTGCATGGCGCGCAGACTAGCCTTGACAATCCATAAGGGCCAGTCACAATTTCTTATCCTTTTGATAAGACAGCCTTGCCATGAAGAACGTCACCCTGCGCCAGCTCAAGGTGTTCGAAGCCGTCGCCAGCCATCTGTCTTTCTCGCGCGCCGCCGAGGAGCTGCACCTCACGCAGCCTGCGGTTTCGATGCAGGTGCAGTCCCTGGCCGAGCAGGCCGGGGTGCCGCTCTTCGAACAGATGGGCAAGCGTATCTATCTCACTGCCGCGGGTGAGGAACTGCTGCGCCACGCGCGTCGCATCGGCCAGCAACTGCGCGAAGCAAGCGACGCCCTGGCGGCGATCCGCGGCGCCAAGGGCGGCCGGCTGACGCTGGGCGTGGTGTCGACCGCCAAGTACTTCGCGCCGCGCCTGCTGGTCGCGTTCCGCGACGAGCACCCGGATGCCGACCTCCGCCTCGGCGTATTCAACCGCGAGGCGCTGGTGAACCAGCTTGCCGACAACCAGATCGACCTCGCCATCATGGGCGCGCCGCCGAAGGAAGTCGAAACCGTGTCGGCGGTTTTCGCCGACCATCCGCACGTCATCATCGCGCCGGCCGACCATCCGCTGGCAGCGAAGAAGCGCATCGATCCGGTCGACCTCGCCCACGAGCCCTTCCTGATCCGCGAGCCGGGCTCGGGCACGCGCGGCGCCATGGAGCGCTTCTTCGCCGGCCACGGCGTTCAGCTTGCCAACACCACCGAGATGGGCAGCAACGAAACCATCAAGCAGGCGGTGATGGCCGGCATGGGCATCTCGTTCATCTCCGAACACACCATCGGCCTGGAAATGGCCGCCGGCCGCATCGTCCGCCTGCCCGTAACCGGCACGCCGGTGACGCGCCAGTGGTACGTCGTGCATCGCGCCGACAAGCAGTTGCTGCCGATGACGCTGGCCTTTCTCGACTTCGTGCGCCGGCATGGTCCGCGCCTGATCGTCGAGCAGGCGCCCATCGTTCCGGTCGAGATGGTTCAGGCGAAGAAGGTCAAGCGTCCTTCCACTTGATCGAGCAGCCGATCGAGGCGATCTGATCCCGTGGGCCGTTGCCGGTGAGTGCCACCTGCTTCATCGCCTCGAAGAGGTCGCGGCGGACATTGGCGGGCGCCGTTTCCTTGCGCGACTCGTCGAGCCGGCCGCGGTATTGCAGCTCGAGGTCGGCGTTGAAGCCGAAGAAGTCGGGCGTGCAGACTGCGCCGTAGGCCTGCGCGATCTGCTGCGTCCCGTCGAGCACGTAGGGGAAGGGGAAGCCCATCCGCTTCGCCACCTGCACCATGTCGTCCCAGGAGTCTTCGGGGTAGTCGGTCGGGTCGTTGCTCATGATGGCGATGCTGCCGATCCCCAGCGCCTTGAGTTCCAGCGTGTCGCGGACGATGCGGTCGAGTACGGCCTTCACGTACGGGCAGTGGTTGCAGATGAACATGACGAGCAGGCCCTTGGGGCCGCGCACGGAAGCGAGCGTGTGGCGCCTGCCGTCGACGCCGGGCAGGTCGAAGTCGAGAGCCTGCCAGCCAAAATCGCAGACCGGGGGTTGCAGAGAGGCCATGATGTCTCCTCGTGGTCTTGTGAAATAATCGCTCGATGATACCGCGCTTCCATTGCCCATTTCCCCTGGCACCCGGCGCCAGCGTCGACCTGCCGCCCGAAGCGGCACACCATGCGACCAAGGTGCTGCGCATGGACGAGGGCGACGAGGTCATCCTCTTTGATGGTCGTGGCGGCGAATGGACTGGTCGCCTGCATCGCGTCGGCAAGGGCATGTCGGTCGCGCTCGAATCCTTCGACGATACGGACCGCGAATCGCCGCTCGCCATCACGCTGGTGCAGGGCCTGCCCGCCGCCGACAAGATGGACTGGATCGTGCAGAAGAGCGTGGAGCTCGGCGTGGCGGCGATTCGCCCGGTTGCCTGTCGCCGCTCGGTGATCCGCCTCTCTGGCGAGCGCATGGAACGTCGCGTCGCCCATTGGCAGGCGGTAGCCATCGCCGCGTGCGAGCAGTGTCGTCGCAACCGCGTGCCGGAGGTGGCGCCGCTGCTTGACCTGCCTCAATTCCTGGGCGGGAGCGTGGGTGACAATGCCCTGCGCCTGATCCTGGCGCCCGAAGCGGGAACGCGGCTGGCCGCGTTGCCGAGGCCAACCGGGCCGGTGACGCTCTTGATCGGCCCCGAAGGCGGCTTCGAAGATGGCGAATTGGCGGCGGCTGCGTCGACTGGGTTCCAGGTGGTCAGCCTCGGGCCGCGCGTGCTTCGCACCGAGACGGCGGGTCTGGCCGCGCTGGCGGCGATGATGGCGTTGTGGGGCGATTTCTAGGGAGGGTCTGCAATGTTCGAATCGGCGGAACTGGGGCATCGGATCGACAAGGAAACCTGGCGCAAGGCGGTGCCGGAATTGCGCGCCGCACTCCTCGATGCCCAGTACGACCTCAAGGAACAGGGCAAGATTCCCGTCGTGGTGTTGGTCAGCGGCCAGGACGGCGCGGGCAAGGGCGAGACCATCAACGTGCTCTACGAGTGGATGGACCCGCGCTTCATTTCGACCCTGGCCTTCTCCACGCCGACCGACGAAGAGCGCCAGCGCCCGGCCATGTGGCGCTACTGGCGCGCACTGCCGCCGAAGGGCCGCATCGGCATCTTCGCCGGGTCGTGGTATTCGGACCCGATCCACGAGTCGATCGAGGACAAGATCAGCAAGTTTGCGCTCGACCAGCGCATCGACCAGATCAACCGCTTCGAGGCCATGCTGGTGAACGAGGGTGCGCTGGTGCTCAAGTTCTGGTTCCACCTGACCAAGGATGGCCAGAAGAAGCGCCTCAAGGAGCTGGAGAAAAACCCCAAGACCGCGTGGCGCGTCACCAAGTGGAACTGGGACCGGCTCAAGACCTACGACAAGCTACAGGATGTCGCCGGCCACATGCTGCGCATGACCAACACGCCTTGGGCGCCGTGGATCATCGTCGAAGGCGCCGACGACCGCTATCGCTCGCTCACCGTCGGCAAGATCATCCTCGACTCGCTGAAAAAGAGGCTGGCGGACAAGGTCAAGGACGTGACGCCCGTGGCGCCGCCCGTGCCGCCCAACATCGATGGCCGCGACGTGCTTTCCGAACTCGTCCTCACGCACAAACTGGCCAAGACGACCTACGAAACCGAACTGGCGCGCTGGCAGGGCAAGCTCTCCGAACTGATCCGCCACCCGCGATTCCAGCAGCGCTCGCTGGTCTGCGTCTTCGAAGGCGCAGACGCCGCCGGCAAGGGCGGCAGCATCCGGCGCATCGGCGCCTCGATGGATGCGCGCCAGTACCAGATCCTGCCGATCGCGGCGCCTACCGAGGAAGAGCGCGCCCAGCCCTACCTGTGGCGCTTCTGGCGCCACATTCCGCGTACCGGCCGCGTCGCGATCTTCGATCGCTCCTGGTATGGCCGGGTGCTGGTCGAGCGCGTCGAGGGCTTCTGCGCGGAAGCCGACTGGCTGCGCGCCTACACCGAGATCAACGACTTCGAGCACGAGCTGGCCGGCGCGGGCGCCATCGTCGTCAAGTTCTGGCTCCAGATCAGCCGCGATGAGCAGCTCAAGCGCTTCAAGGAGCGCGAGAAGATCGAGTTCAAGCGCTTCAAGATCACCGAGGAAGACTGGCGCAACCGCAAGAAGTGGGACGCCTACCACCGCGCCGTCTGCGACATGGTCGATCGCACCAGCACCGGCAACGCGCCCTGGACGCTGGTCGAGGCCAACGACAAGAACTACGCGCGGGTCAAGGTCCTGAAGACGGTCTGCGAGCGGCTGGAAGCGGCGCTGAAAAAGAAAAACAAGCTATGATTGCCGCATCCGACCGTTCCGCTACGTCCTGACCATGCCCGAGCCGCAGAAAGCCGCCGCAACGCCCATCAGTCCTGCCACCGATAGCCGTCTGGTCGCCTGGGTGCGCCAGGCCGCACCCTACATCCATGCCTTCCGCGGCAAGACCTTCGTCATCGCCTTCGGTGGCGAGGTACTCGAAAGCGAGGCGGCGCAGGCGCTGATCCACGACGTGGCGCTGCTCGATGCCATGGGCATCCGGCTGGTGCTGGTGCATGGTGCGCGGCCGCAGATCGACGCCGAGATGCAGTCGCGCGGCCTGACGCCGCGCTTCCACAAGGGCTTGCGGGTCACCGACGCCGAGGTGCTGGAGTGCGTCAAGCGCGCCATGGGCGTCACGCGGATCGAGATCGAGGCGATGCTCTCGCAGGGGCTGCCGAACACGCCGCTCGCGGGCGGTTTCCTGCGCGTCACCGGCGGCAACTTCATCACCGCGCGGCCGGTCGGCGTGGTCGATGGCGTGGATTTCCAATACACCGGCGCCGTGCGCAAGGTGGTCGCCGAGGAAATCCAGGGCGACCTGGCGCAGGAGAACGTGGTGCTGATCACGCCGATCGGCGCCTCGCCGACGGGCGAGATCTTCAACCTCGCCTGGGAAGAAGTGGCCGAGGCAGTGGCGACGGCGGTCAAGGCCGACAAGCTGATTTATCTGTGCGCATCGCCGGGTCTCATCGACAAGAAGCGCAACCTGATCGACGCGCTGACCGCCGACGAGGCCCACACGCTGTTGAACAGGAAGGTGGCGCAGGCCGACGATGTCACCCGCGCGCTGCCTGGCGCAGTGCGCGCCTGCCGGGCCGGCGTCGGTCGGGTGCATTTCCTCGACTATCGTTCCGACGGCGCGATGCTGATGGAGTTCTTCACCCGCGAGGGCATCGGCACGGTGCTGACCAGCGCGCCGCTGGCGACCTTGCGCAACGCCACGCACGAGGACGTCGGCGGCATCCTGGCGCTGATTGCGCCGCTGGAGGCCGACGGCACGCTGGTGCGGCGCGGCCGCGAGCGGCTGGAAATGGAAATCGACCGTTTCTCGGTGCTTGACCTCGACGGCATCATCGTCGGCTGTGCTGCCCTGTATCCGCTGTCGGCAGCCAGGGGCGAGACCAGGGGGGCGGAACTGGCCTGCCTGGCGGTGATGCCGGAGTATCGGCGGGCCGGTTACGGCGACCAGTTGCGCAGCCACATCGAGCAGCGCGCGGCGAAGATGAAGCTGAAGAAGCTGTTCGTGCTGACCACGCGCACGGCGCACTGGTTCATCGAGCGCGGCTTCGTCGAGACCACGGCAGACAGCCTGCCGCCTGGCAAGCGCGAGCTCTACAACCTGCAACGGCGGTCGAAGGTGCTGGTCAAGAGCCTGTAGCAAAAGTCAGCCGTGGCGGTACGCCACCTGGCGCTAGAATTCGACCATTGCAACCCCGGAGAAAAGACTTATGGCCCGTATGGTGAATTGCGTCAAGCTCGGCCGCGAGGCGGAAGGCATGGATTTCGCGCCGATGCCCGGCGAACTCGGCAAGCGCCTGTTCGAGAACGTATCGAAGGAAGCCTGGCAGCAGTGGATCCGCCACCAGACCATGCTGATCAACGAGAATCGGCTCAGCCTCGCCGATCCGCGCGCCCGTGCCTACCTGGCCGAACAGGTGGAGAAGCACTTCTTCGGCGACGGCGCCGCCGCGGTGTCGGGCTACGTGCCGCCGAAGTCCTGATCATTCGCCAGCGCAAAACGACAAGGGCCGCTTGAGCGGCCCTTGTCGTTTCTGGCAATCGCGGACTACTGGGCGACTTCCTGCTCGATGCCTTCGATGCCGATGTGGCGCACGTCGCGGCCCTTGGCCATGTAGACCACGTACTCGGACAGGTTTTTGGCATGATCGCCGATGCGCTCGATCGACTTGGCGATGAACAGCACGTCGAGCGACGCCGTGATGGTGCGCGGGTCTTCCATCATGAAAGTGATCAACTGGCGCATGATGGCCTTGAACTCGGCATCGACTTCCTGGTCCTGGCGGGCGATCTGCGCCGCCACCGATGCGTCGTTGCGGGCGAAGGCATCCAGCGCCTTGCGCAGCATGTCCAGTGCCAGCGCGGCGGCGTGCTGCAACGGCACGCGCGGCTTGAACGCGGTGTCCACGGTATGCAGTGAACGCGCCTTCTTGGCGATCTTCTTGGCTTCGTCGCCGATCCGCTCCAGGTCGGTGATGGTCTTGACGACCATCATGATGGTGCGCAGGTCGGAAGCGGTCGGCTGCCTGCGGGCGATGAGATGGGTGCAGGCTTCGTCGAGCTCGACCTCGTGGCGATTGACCAGGTGATCCTGCTCGACTACCTGGTCGGCCAACCCGAGGTCGCCGGTCTCCAGCGCCGTCATGGCCTGGACGATCTGTTTCTCGACCAGGCCGCCCAGTTGCAGCACCCGGGTGCGGATGTTGCCGAGGTCGACGTCGAATTGCTTGGCGATGTGTTCGTTCATGGTTCCGCGTTTCCCGTCGGGATGATCGGCTAGTCTAGGCTGGAAGTATGACGGAATTGTTGCAGTCGGGTGGAGCCTCAGCGCGTCATGGTCCGGACGCCGTCGGGCGTCGCCAGCAGCAGCACGTCGGCACCGCGGCGGGCGAACAGGCCATTGGTGACCACGCCGACGATCTGGTTGAGCGTCGTCTCCAGGCCCGCCGGGTCGGTGATCGCGAGTCCATGCACGTCGAGGATCAGGTTGCCGTTGTCGGTGACGAAGCCCGCGCGCAGCTTCGGCTGGCCGCCCAGTTTCTCCAGTTCGCGCGCGACGTAGGCGCGCGCCATCGGAATCACCTCGACCGGCAACGGGAACTTGCCCATGGTGCCGACCAGCTTGCTCTGGTCGCAGACGCAGACGAACTTGTCGGCCACCGCGGCGACGATCTTCTCGCGCGTCAGCGCGCCGCCGCCGCCCTTGATCATCTCCAGCTTCGCCGTGATCTCGTCGGCCCCATCCACGTACACCGGCATGCGGCTGACGTCGTTGAGGTCGAGCACCTTGATGCCGTGGCCTTCGAGGCGCTTCTTGGTGGCCTCGGAGCTGGCGACGGTGGCAGCGATGCGGTCCTTGACCTTCGCCAGTTCGTCGATGAAGAAGTTGGCCGTCGAGCCGGTGCCGACGCCGACGATGCTGCCGGCCGGCACATTGGCCGCGACGTAATCGGCTGCGGCCCTGGCTACCGCCTGCTTGAGTTCGTCCTGGGTCATGCTGTCTCCTGAATCTGATTATTGATTTGTGTGGAGGCGCAATTGTAGCCGCTGCCGCGGCAGTCGCCGTTCAGCGCGACCTGGACATGAATCGGGCGGCGAAGCTGGCCGAGTTGGCGGCTATCGCGCGGCGCCAGCGGAAGGCGCGCGACTTCTCGGCGGCAGTCATGGGTTGGAGGCGCGGCTCGCTTTCCCTGGCGCCCGGCATGTAGACCGGCCGCATCGGGCCGTTGCGGGCCCGCCGCCAGCCGCTGATGTGGATCTTGCCTTGCGTGAGCAGGGCGTCGAGGTAATCGGAATTCTTCACCGTGTTGAGCGACAGACCGGACAGCCTGGCTGCCTGCCGATAGTCGATCGGGCCGAATTTCGCGATGGCTTCGAGCAATTGCGCCATGCCCGGCGCGTCGCGATTCGCCTCGTCGACGCCTGGCTTCGGGTAGTCCGGACCGCAGCCGAGGCTGTAGAGCGGCGTGGTGAAACTGCCGCTGCCGTTGCGTCGCCAGCCGGAAATGAAGATCAGTCCCTCGCGCCGCATCGTCTTGAGATAGCCACCGCCCGAGAGCGTATTGAGGCCCACGTAGGCGCGCTCCGCGATCTCTTCCTTGGTCAGTCCCGGTGCACGCCGCAGCGTGGCCAGGATGCGTTCCACCCCCCTGTTCATGCTTGCCAGCTTAGCGCAATCGGCTTCGCCCGTGAAGCCGGCAAGTCCGGCAGAATGGCCTCTCATGGGATTCACGACGGAGTGGCAGGACATGGATCGACCCGGGGCCTTCGTTGCCGTTGACGGTGCCACCATCGCCTACCGGCTGTGGCGGCCAGGTCCGCAATCGGCGCCGCGGCGGACCGTCGTGGCAATCCACGGCCTCGCCAGCAACCTGACGCGCTGGTCGGAGTTCGCGGCGACGACGCGTCTCGGGGAGACCTGGGACATCCTGCGCCTCGACCTGCGCGGCCACGGCGGCTCGCTGTTCCGGGGCCGGGTCGGCTTCGAGGAATGGTGTTCCGACCTGGCGGCGCTGTTGCGCGCCGAGGGGGTGACCGAGGCCGTCCTGGTCGGCCACTGCCTCGGCGCCAACGTCGCGCTCTGGTTCGCGCAGCGCGAGCCTGGGCTGGTACGTGGGCTGGTGCTGATCGAGCCGATGTTCCGCGCCGCGCTGGCTGGAACGATGACTCGCGCCGTGCGCCTGCGGCCGTGGATCGCCGCCCTGATGCCCCTGCTGAGGGGTGTCGCCGTCCTCGGTCTGCATCGGCGGCATCTCGCCATGCTCGACCTGGCCGCGCTCGACCGCGAGGCGCGCACGGCGATGGCGCGCGAGGGCGGTTTCCCGGCATCGCGGTATGCCTCGATGCGAGAGGATCTGCGCGGCGTGCCGCTCACCACTTATCTACAGGATCTGATGGCGGTGACCGGTCCGTTGCCGGAACTCGCCGGCATCCGGACGCCAAGTCTCGCCTTGCTCTCGGCGGGCACCAGATTCAGCAATCCGGATACGACCGCGCGGGAGCTTGGCGCCCTGCCGGATTGCCGGATCGTGCGCTTGGACGCGCAGCACTGGATTCCGACCGAGCAGCCGGAAGCGATGCGTCGCGCCATCGAGGACTGGTGCGACGAACGCTTCGGCAGCTAGGAACTACTTCTTTCGCGGGGCGGGCAGATCGGTGCAACTGCCGTGCGCCACTTCGGCGGCGAGGCCGACGGTTTCGCCCAGCGTCGGGTGCGGATGGATGGTCCGGCCGATGTCCACCGCGTCGGCACCCATTTCGATGGCCAGCGCGATCTCGCCGATCATGTCGCCGGCGCTGGGGCCGACGATGCTGCCGCCGACCACGCGATGCGTCCCGGCATCGAACACCAGCTTGGTGAAGCCGTAGTCGGCGCCGTTGGCGATGGCGCGGCCAGAGGCGGCCCAGGGGAACTTGGCGACCTCGACCTTGCGGCCTGCCTTCTTCGCGTCGTCTTCGCCCAAACCGACCCAGGCGACTTCGGGGTGCGTATAGGCGACGCCGGGAATCACGCTCGCGTCGAAATGCGATTTCTGCCCCGCCGCGGCTTCGGCGGCGACGTGCGCCTCATGCACCGCCTTGTGCGCCAGCATCGGCTGGCCGACGACGTCGCCGATGGCATGGATGTGCGGCACGTTGGTGCGCATCTGCG
>JAEHDA010000123.1 GCA_016880655.1 Rhodocyclaceae bacterium | reverse complement strand
GCCAGGTCGAGTTCGTCATCCTCGACGAGGCCGACCGCATGCTCGACATGGGCTTCATTCCGGACATCCGCCGCATCCTGGCCATGCTGCCCAAGGAGCGCCAGAGCCTGCTGTTCTCGGCCACGTTCTCCGAAGAGATCAAGAAGCTGGCCGACACGATGCTGAAAGACCCGCAGCTCATTGAAGTCGCCCGCCGCAATACCGTCTCGGAAACGATCACGCACCGCATGTACGCGGTCGATTCCGACCGCAAACGCCATCTGCTGCTGCATATGGTTAACGAGGCGCCCGACATGCAGGCACTGGTCTTCGTCGGCACCAAGTTCGGCACCGCCCGCCTGGCCACCTGGCTGGAACGCCAGGGCGTCAATGCCGTCGCCATCCACGGCGACAAGAGCCAGCAGCAGCGCACCGAAGCGCTGGAGGCCTTCAAGTCCGGCGCCGCGCGCGTACTGGTGGCCACCGACGTCGCCGCCCGCGGCCTCGATATCGACGACCTGCCGCACGTCATCAACTACGAGCTGCCGCACGTCGCCGAAGACTATATCCATCGCATCGGCCGCACTGGCCGCGCCGGCAAGCTGGGCGACGCAACCTCGCTGGTGGCCCCCGAGGAGAAGTCGCGCCTCAACGACATCGAGCGTCTGATCAAGATCAAGATCGAACAGGTGCCGGTCCCCGAATTCGCCACCAGCGCCATGGTCGAAACCGAAAAGCGCGGCCGCGGCGGTCACGGCGGCCACGGCCATCCGCACCGCGAGCGGGAACGTCACGGTCCGAAGGCACCGGTCCAGTTGCCGCCCCCCGTCGCGCACCTGCCCGCGGCACCCGACGGCTTCGATTTCCGCAAGCCCTACGAATCGAAAGTCAGCGGTGGCGACACGCCAGCCAACGCCGACACGACGCCGCTCAAGCGCCCGCTGCGCCCAGTCGCCGCGCTGCTCGGCGGCATCGGCAAGAAATAGGAAAGCGCGCTTACAACACCCGGCTGTGCATGCCGACACATTCGTTGCGCCAGATGTCGTCGGGACTTATATAGTTGTCGGGTCGCGTGAACCTCACGCCCGCCGAGTGGAAGCACTCATCCACCAGTTCGGAGCAGATGTACTTGCGGTCGCGCGTGCGGCGGCCGATGCGGAACAGGATGCGCATGGCGATGCGCAGGATCTCGCTGTTGTCGTAGGGCTTGGTCAGCAGATCCATGCCGAAGCTGACCGCGTTGCGGACCTGGTCCGCATCGAGTCCAGGCCTGACGCGGCCGACGACGATCTGGCCGCGATACGGCCGGTTGCGGCCGTGATAGTCGCGCAGGTACTTGGACAGCGGCGCCAGGCGCACGCCGATGCCGGCCTCGCTTTCCAGCACGAAGACCCGGCTCAGCGCGTCGTCGCGATAGATCACGCCGACATGGCTCCACACCGAGCCGGTGAAGCGCTGGATCAGCCCCGAGAACAAGTACGAACCGGAGCAGAAGATCAGGTCGCCCGAACGCAGGTCGTCCCGCACCGCCTCGTACGGCTGCACCGACAGCCGCTTGATCTCCTTCTTGGCGATGGGCGCGGCCATGGCGTCAGGACTTCAGCGCCACCAGCACCTCATCCAGCGTCTTCTTCGCATCGCCGAACAGCATGCGGTTGTTGTCCTTGTAGAAGAGCGGGTTGTCGACGCCGGCGTAGCCCGAGGCCATCGAGCGCTTCATCACGATCGAGGTCTTCGCCTTCCAGACTTCGAGGACCGGCATGCCGGCGATGGGGCTGGCCGGATCTTCCTGGGCGGCCGGATTGACGATGTCGTTGGCGCCGATCACCATGGAGACGTCGGTCTCGGGGAAGTCCGCATTGATCTCGTCCATCTCCATCACGATGTCGTAGGGCACCTTGGCTTCGGCCAGCAGCACGTTCATGTGGCCGGGCATGCGGCCCGCCACCGGGTGGATGCCGAAGCGGACATTGACGCCCTTCTCGCGCAGGAACTTGGTGATCTCGTAGACCGCGTGCTGGGCCTGGGCGACCGCCATGCCATAGCCAGGCACGATCACCACGCTCCTGGCGTCGCGCAACAATTCGGCGGTTTCCACCGCGCTGATCGCCGTCACTTCGCCCGCAGCCGGCGTATCGCCGCGGCTGACTTTTGCGCCACCGCCGGTGCCGAAACCCCCGGCGATGACGCTGATGAAGTTGCGGTTCATCGCCCGGCACATGATGTTGGAAAGGATCGCGCCACTGGAACCCACCAGCGCGCCGGTGACGATCAGCAGGTCGTTGGAGAGCATGAAGCCGGTGGCGGCCGCCGCCCAGCCCGAGTAGCTGTTCAGCATCGAAACCACGACCGGCATGTCGGCGCCGCCGATGGCCATGACCATGTGGATGCCGAACAGCAGGGCGAT